>JAFGJP010000255.1 GCA_016929035.1 Candidatus Auribacterota bacterium
AAAAAAGACCGTATGACTTTTTCGACATCAAAGGGGTGTATGAGATTATCCGGGAACTTTTAGCCGTGGAAATCAATATAACGACAGATGCCAGGCCTTCCTACATGGAAGAAGAGACGGTGTCTCTGTGTATCGGCAAAGAGCCCGTCGGTTTTTTGGGACGGGTTGAACGGACCGTTCTTGAAGAGGTTTATGATATTAAAAGGGATGTTTTTTATGCCGAAATCAGCCTCGACGGCCTTCCGGATAAGGATATCTTCGAGCAAAAGTTCGTCTCCCTTGTGAGATACCCGTCTGTCACGAACGACATTTCATTTGTGGTTGACAAAAAAGTCTCGCATGCAGATATTTATAAAAATATAATAAAGTTAAATATAAAAGAGCTTGAAAATGTTGAAATATATGATATTTTTGAAGGGAAAAATATTCCCAAAGAGAAAAAGAGCATGACCTATGCCCTGCTGTTCAGGTCGGACGAAAGGACGCTCAAGGGTGAAGAGGTCAGGGAAAGAGTGGACCGGATACTGGATTCGCTGAAAAAAAGTTTTCATATACAGCTGAGAACGCTGTAGTGGATGTTTGACATAAATAACTGGTTTGAAGATGAATAAAGGCACAATAAAAGTCAATATCTTTGGTCAGGAATACCCGATTGTGGGAGATCAGGATACGTCCTACATACAGGAGCTTGCTCAGGTTGTTGATTCAGAGATGAGAAAAAATTCCGAAGAAGCTCCCATGCTTCCTGCAAGCCGGATAGCTGTCCTGACCTGTCTGAACATCATGGACAGATTCATGAAGTATAAAATGAAGCATCAGCAGGAACTGAAAGAGATATTGACCCAAGTTGACGACCTCCTCGGCAAACTGAATCAGGAAACAGGTAAAAAACATTGATTTTTAACAGGGTAAAAATGTATGATTAGATTAAGGCAACCTGTTATTTGAAAATCGTTTTTTACCTGAAAAAAATCCCTGCTTTGTTTGTCAGCATTCTGACAGTCTTCGAACCAGCAAACAATAAAAGGGAGCTGATAGCCCATCTTGGGATGAGAGCCTTGCTCGTCCTGGTTCCTGAACAAGCTGGTGAAGCACCCACCTGGACATAACGGGTTCGAAAGATGTTGAATCGACGGCAAAAGCAGGGTTTTTTATTCTAGTGGAAAAAACGTATTATGGAAAATGAGACTCTTTTTGAAAAGGTTGATCATAAAGATGATGGTCAGGCCCTTCGGCCTTTGTCCTACAGGATGAGGCCTGAAACTTTCGAGCAGTTCGCCGGGCAGGAACATATTCTTGGAAAGGGAAAAATCCTCAGAAGAATGATCGAACACGATTGCTTCCAGTCGGTTGTCCTGTGGGGGCCCCCGGGGTGCGGGAAAAATTCTCTGGCTTCCATGATCGCTCTGATGACGAAAAGAGATTTTGTATCCATCAATGCCGTTGAAGCCAATACGTCTCATCTCAGAAAAACAGTCGAAACGTCACGGTTCCACCTTCAGCAGTCAGGGAGGCGGACGCTTCTTTTTATTGATGAGATCCACAGGTTCAACAAGGCCCAGCAGGACCTTCTTCTTCCTTACGTAGAAGCGGGAGATGTTGTTCTCATCGGCGCAACAACGCACAATCCGGTTTTTTCCCTGATATCCCCTTTGCGATCCCGCTCACATATTTTTGAGCTGAAGGCCTTAAAGAAGGATGACATTCGGAAAATTCTCAACTTCTCCCTTGAAAAAGAAAACGAGCGGCTGAAAAGAAATATTAAAGTGGAAAAGGGCGCTTTTGATCTGATCGTTGAAAAGTGCGGCGGTGATGCAAGGATAGCCCTCAATACTCTCGAAACAGCCATTTCCACAACGGATAAAAAAAGCCCGGCCATCACGGTCCAGCTTGTGAGCGAATGTCTTCCTTACGCGGCTGTCCGGTATGATAAAGACGAATCCGAGCATTATGATACGATTTCGATTTTTATAAAAAGCCTGCGGGGCAGCGACCCGGATGCGGCTCTTTACTGGCTTGGGAAAATGATTTCCGCAGGGGAAGATCCTCTTTTCATTGCCAGAAGGCTGGCCATTTTTGCTTCAGAAGATATCGGAATGGCTGATCCGAGAGCCCTGATTATAGCCGACAGCACCATGAGGCTGGTCGGGGAGATCGGGCTGCCGGAATCAAGGATCATACTTTCTCAGGCAGTGATCTATATGGCGACAGCTCAAAAAAGCAATGCGTCGTATATGGCCATCGACAGCGTTCTTCAGGAAATCCAGTCCCAGGGGGTTGAGCATGTGCCGGAATTTGTCAGAAAAACCCCATCCGAGAGGACAGAAGAGTACAAGTACTCTCATGATTTCAGGAACGGCATTTCCGGCCAGGATTATCGGGAGGCAGAAAAGATCTATTATAATCCGAAGGATACGGGTTATGAGTCTATCATCAGGAAGCGGATCGGATTATGGAGAAAAATCAAATCAAAAAAGAAATCAGGAAAGAGATAAGAGACAAATTGTCTCATTTAACAAGCAAGGAGGTGAAAGAGAAAAGTCAGCACATTATGGAAAAACTCTGCAGCCTGGAGGATTTTTGTTCGGCCGGCAAAGTGTTCATTTATGTTTCCGTAGGACGTGAGCCGGACACAAGGTTTCTTATCCAAGACTATCTTGACAAGAAAGAGATCTATGTCCCCAGATGCAAGGATGATGATACCCTTGAAGCGGTCAGACTGGAAGGTCTTGAATATCTGCAGAAAGGCCGATATGGGATTCCTGAACCAGTGGAAAGCCTAAGAGAATTTTTTCATCCTGAAGGACCATCCATCATTATCGTGCCGGGAACAGCTTTTGATGCGAGGGGATTTCGCCTCGGTCGCGGCAAGGGTTGCTATGACAGGTGCTTGAACCATTATTTAAAGAAAAGTCCCGTTTGGGGACTGTGCTATGACTTTCAGATTCTCAGCCATATCCCGGATGAGTCGTGGGATATAAAGGTTGACGGCATTATTACTGAAAAAAGAATTTTGCGTACCGCTTGAAATATACTGACATATATTAACATAGATAAGGAGGAAAAGATGAAAGAGTTCATTATAGATTACCCCATTTATGTCTCTCTTGTATCGCTAGCCTTTTTCATAATCGGATTTGTATTAAACAAGTTCTTCATTGAAAGAAAAATAGGAAAATCAAAAAGACGTGCTCAGGAGATCATTGACGAAGCCAGAAAGGAATCGCAGACGATCATCAAGGAGGGGAAGCTTGAGGCGAAAGAATATATCCACCAGGCACGGATCGAATTCGAGAAGGATACAAAAGACAGGCGCCACGAGCTGTATACGCTTGAAAAGCGCGTTATCCAGAAAGAAGAAAACCTTGATAGAAAAGCTGAACTTTTTGAAAGAAAAGAAGGTGAAATAAGCAAGAAGGAAGAAAAGGTCGCTTTAAAGGAAAAAGAAATCGAAGACAGGCAGAAAGAGCTTGATCTTGTTATCTCAGAAGAAAAAAACAACCTTCACCGGATTTCAGGCCTCAGCAAGGATGAAGCGAAGAAGGAGCTTCTTCAAATGATAGAGTCTGACGTTAAGATGGAAGCCGCCGCTATCATCAACCGGGCCGAGCAGGAAGCGAAGGAAACAGCTGAAAAGAAAGCCAGGAATATTATCAGCCTGGCTATTCAGCGGTGCGCTGTCGACCACATCAGCGATACGGTCGTCTCGTCAGTCCAGCTTCCGAATGATGAGATGAAAGGCCGCATTATCGGCCGCGAGGGACGGAATATCCGCGCGCTGGAATCGGCTACAGGGATCAACGTCATCATCGATGATACTCCGGAAGCGGTGATGGTCTCGGGCTTTGATAACATACGCAAAGAGATCGCCAAGATGGCTCTTGAAAAGCTGATTCTCGACGGACGTATTCATCCGGCGAGAATCGAAGAGGTTGTAGAGAAAAGCAAGAAAGAGATGAACCAGATGATCAAGGAATATGGAGAGCAGGCGGTGTTTGATGCCGGGATCCATCCTGTTCATCCGGAAATCGTCAAGCTTCTCGGGCGCCTCCACTTTCGGACAAGCTACGGGCAGAACGTGCTTGAACACTCCAAAGAAAGCTGCTACATCATGGGCGTTATGGCCGCGGAGCTTGGCATAGATGAAAAGATGGCAAGGCGCGCGGGCCTTCTCCATGATATCGGCAAAGCGGTCGATCATGAGGTCGAGGGGCCGCATGGCGTCATCGGCGCTGATCTTGCAAAAAAATACAAAGAGATCCCGGAGATCGTTCATGCGATCCGCGCTCATCACGAAGATGAAGAACCCAAGACCGTTCTGGCAGTCCTTCTCATAGCGGCGGATGCCATGTCCGGCGCCCGCCCGGGAGCCAGAAGCGAAACGTTGAGCGCTTATATCAAGCGGTTGGAGAATCTCGAATCCATCGCGCGTTCGTTCAAAGGCGTTGAACAGGCTTACGCCATGCAGGCAGGGCGTGAGATCCGCGTTATTGTTCAGCCCGATAAGGTCGATGACAATGAATCTGTTCAGCTGTCCAGAAACATCTCCAAACGCATAGAATCCGAAATGGAGTATCCCGGCCAGATAAAGGTTACGGTGATAAGGGAAACAAGAGCCATTGAATACGCCAAGTGATATTATTTTCCAGTATCCGGAAAGCCTCAAGGTTTTTGCCGCCGGCGACGTCGTGGGAAAGCCGGGCCGGCGCGTTCTGTCCCAGATCGTTCCTGAGCTGAAGAAAAAGGGATTTGATCTCATTATCGCCAATAGCGAGAATGCCGCTGGCGGTTCGGGTGTGACTCCTCAGATCGCTGACAAGCTCCTGACATATGGAGTTGATGTCATCACAACAGGCGATCATTTTTTTAAGAATCAGAAGATCTTTGAGGATCTTGATCGTTTTGAAAGCCTTCTTCGTCCGCTGAATTTTCCTGAGGGGGTTCCGGGAAAGGGGTGCTGTCTTTATCAAATGAAAAACGGCGAGAAGGCCGCTGTGATCAATCTTCTCGGGCGTACGTTCATCAACATCGGCAACTGTCCCTTTGAAGCTGTCAACCGTGCGCTGGATTCTATCCCTGACGAAGTCAAATATATTATTGTTGATTTTCACGCAGAGGCAACTTCTGAAAAGCTGGCCATGGGCTGGTTTCTTGACGGGCGGGTCAGTCTTGTTTACGGCACCCACACTCACGTTCCCACGGCCGATGAAAAAATACTCCCTCAGGGGACAGGATATATTACCGATATCGGCATGACAGGTCCACAGAGATCCATTCTGGGACGAGACATCGAACCGGTCATCAAGCGGTTTACCCTGCAGATACCCTTCCGGTTCAGCATTGCTGAAGAAGACCTTGCCCTTGATGGCCTGATTGTGGAGCTCGACAGGATCACCGGTAAAACCATCTCCCTTTCACGAGTGCGGTTTCCTTACAGGGAGAATGCTGGCGAGAGAGAAGATGAAGAGCCGTGAAAAGATTTATAAAGTCATCGAAAT
>JAFGJP010000039.1 GCA_016929035.1 Candidatus Auribacterota bacterium
GAGATAAAGAAGGCCGGTTCTGCAATGCGGTTGAAGACAAGCGGATCTGGCTCAAGTGGATGAGGCTAAGAGCGGATAAAGAAGTCAAAGCTCTTCTGGCGCCAACAGGACTGATCCCGAAATATGAAGATCTTCGCGACCTTTTTAAAGAGGTCCTGAGCAAAGCCTACAGCAAGGAAGATTACTTAATGCAGTTCACAATAAGGATTCCCGAAAACCTGGCCAAGATCGAAAGAATCAACAACATTTACAGCAAGCAGAAAAATATTCCTCCTGTTTTATTTACCGAACTGAACGCACAGGAAAAACGATTGAAAGAGTTCCAGGAAAAGCATGGTAATTATATTTTTCCTGAAGTCTTGCAAGAAGCATAAATCTTTATTCCGATTTTCCTGAGAAAGGTGTGGAACTCACCGAATCTTATCCGTCTTCACCTAAGCTTCGACGAGACAAATCCACCTTTGTCTGCCTTTGACAAGACGACGGAGAAGGAAGCTTGGAGAGGCGGATAAATTGAAATATTTGATTTACTCTATTTTCTCCTGCTTGATTAGCTCTTCGACCGCTTTCGAAATAGCCTGGACAACTTCTGCCATGGCGCCGTAATCGAGCGTCTCGTACGTATCCGAATTACGGTGATAATGAGGAGAACGGTAAAAAGCCGTATCGGTTATCATCACGGCCGGATAGTCCCATTTCCAGAAAGACCAGTGGTCAGAAAAATCCACGCCCGGGACAAACCCGGGAGCAGCCAGTGACTCGACCGAAAAAAACGTCTGCTCCTTAAACCTTCTTTTGACACGGCGAACAAGCCACTTGTACCTTAAGTTTCCTACAATAGCAATAAAATTACCCTTATCCGGATAGAAAAAGCCCAGCATCGGCGGATAGGACTGAGAGCCCGGCTCATTGGAATCATACCCGATCATCTCCAGGATGATAGCTGCCCGGATATTTTCATCTTTCTCCCTTGCTTTCCGGGCGTAAACATAACTTCCCATTTTTTCTGTTTTATAAAAAGGCGGCTCCTCGTTGACAAAAGCCACAAACCTGATAGTGCGGGAAACATCTTTTTCAGAAAACATCCTGGCTATCTCCAGCAACCCAGCTACAGCGCTGGCATTATCATCGGCTCCCGGATTCAGGCAGGTATCATAATGCGCGCCGACAAGGACGATCTCATCCGGCCGCTTCGAACCCTTTTTCTCAGCTATGATGTTTTCCACGGCCGCGCTGTCAGCCACATAGGCCTGCAACGCGACTTCATAGCCGGCTTCGCTTAATGTCTTCTCGATATAGCGCGCTGACTTTTTCAGGTTTTCATGTTTAAAGACATTTTTGTCGCCGATATCATCGGAAAGGATTTTCACGTGTGATGTCTGACGACTGCTTTGTTTTTTACTTTCAACATCTTACGTCCCAGAGCAGCAAACGTCCTACGTTTTTTATTTCTAAGGACCTGACGGACTTTTTTTAAAAAAGCTCTTCCTGGCCTTCTTTTTTCTTCCGGCTTTTCTTGTCTTCTTTTTTTAAATGCCTGAGAAGATCCTTTTCATCCATGATGCGGATCCCCAGCTTTTTCGCGTCGCTCAGCTTGCTCCCCGGGTTCTTCCCCACAATCACGAAATCTGTCTTTGAGCTGACAGAGCCGGTCACACCAGCCCCCATTTCCTCAAGCGCCTCCTTGATAGCCAGGCGAGAATAAGATTCGAGCTCTCCTGTCACGACAACTTTTTTTCCTGAAAAAAAGCTGTCCTGTGTGGCTTTTCTCCTGTCCGCTTTCAGGTGGACGCCGAGTGAGCGAAACTCCTCGATCAGGCTCCGGTTGCTTTTGTCGCTGAAAAAATCAACAATGCTTTTGGCTGTGACAGGACCGATGCCTTCCATGCCCTCAAGCTTTTCAAAGGGAGAGTCCATCAGCTTTTCAGGACCGGGAAACGCCTTTGACAGGACCTTTGCCGCCTTTCTTCCCACAAAACGAATCCCCAGAGCGTAAATAAACCTGTCCAGCGAAGAACTCTTGCTGTTTTCGATTGCGCGGATGAGATTGCCTGATGATTTTTCCTTGAAGCCGGGAAGAGCCATCAGCTTCTCCCTGGTCAGCCTGTAGATATCTGTCAGCTTCTTGATCAATCCCTTTTCAGCCAGCATATCGCTTATCCTGTCCCCAAGCCCTTCGATGTTCATGGCTTCCTTGGAGCAGAAATGCTTGATCCTCTCTTTAAGCTGGGCCGGACAGCTGGCGTTGATGCAGCGGGGAAGGGATTCGCCGTCAAGCACTTCGACTTTTCCCCTGCATACAGGACATTTATCAGGAATCTTATACTTGCGGGTGTTTTTCGGCCTTTTATCCTTTATCGGAGAGACGACTTCCGGGATGACGTCACCGGCCCTTTGCACAATGACAAAATCGTTGATGCGGACATCCTTTTTTTCGATCTCGCTGATATTGTGAAGAGTTGCCCTTTTGATCATCACCCCGCTGACGCGTACGGGTCTCAGAACAGCAACAGGCGTGATCACGCCTGTCCGTCCCACCTGATCGATGATGTCTTCGAGCACTGTTTCTTCCTGCCTGGGAGGAAATTTGTAGGCCGCAGCGTAGCGCGGCGTTCGCGATCGCTCCCCCAGAATGTTTTGCTGAGAAAAATCGTTGACTTTAACGACTATTCCATCTATTTCGTACGGGAGCTGATCCCTCCTGGTTTCAATCTCTTTGTAAAAATCTGAGACATCTTCCGGCTTCCTACAAAGACGGATAAACTCATTGACCCTCAGGCCCAGCTCCTTGAGAAACATCAGAGTCTCTCTGTGGGAAGTCCTCTTCGCTCCTGTCATGTCTCCAATGCCGTAAATGAATATCTCCAGCTTTCGCGCAGCCGTGATCCCCGGATCAAGCTGCCTGAGAGATCCGGCAGCGGCATTACGGGGATTGGCAAAAAGAGGCTCGCCTTTTTTTTCACGATCCTGGTTCAGTCTCTCGAACTCATCGATTCTCATGATGACCTCGCCTCGTGCCTCAAGGCGGTCGGGGATCTTTTCTTCTTTCCCTCTCAGGAGAAGCGGAATCGACGGGATCGTCTTGATGTTCTGCGTAACATCTTCCCCTGTCACCCCGTCGCCCCTAGTCGAAGCCTGCACCAGCCTTCCCTTTTCATAAACAAGCTCGACAGCCAGGCCGTCGAACTTCAGCTCGCTGACGAACTCGATATCTTTCCTGGTCTTTCCTTTCAATCCGTCAAAAACCCTTCGGAAAAAATCATCGATCTCCGATTCTCCCATAAGACTTTCAAGGCTGAGCATGGGGACAGTATGCCGGACTTTGTTAAACGCTTCAAGCGGCCCTGCCCCGACCCGCTGTGTTGGAGAATGCGGCGTGATAAGATCAGGATGTTCTTCTTCCATTTTCTGAAGCTCTCGGAAAAGCCCGTCATACTCGGCATCACTGATAACAGGAGAATCAAGAACATAATACCTGTAATTGTGCTCTTCGATTGTTCTTCGAAGCGTTTCTATGCGCTTTTTTATCTGGGAAATGTCGCTCATGGCCACCTTGCTTATCAGAATTATTATTGAAGATTTTATCGTCTTATGCAATAAAAATGCATCAATCCTGACTTCTTCAGGTTCATTACGGGAGGGAAGAAAAAAATTCTGTTTGTTTTTTTCCCGGCTGGCCTTATTATTATATTGGAAAAGGGTATTTTTCCTATGCCGAAAGACGAAAAACAAAGCATCGACATTAACTTCGTTGAAAAAAGGCAGCATCCGCGATTTAACATTCACTGCCTGGCCAACGTCGAGATGATCGACAAAACTCTTGAGGCGACCGCCATTGATATATCCGAAGGCGGTGTCGGGCTCATCATCCCTCATCACTTCAGCATCGGTGAAGTGATCAAGCTTCAAATACGCTTCCAGAGACCTGCTGAAAAAAAGTCGACGATCGAAACAAAAGCCAAGGTCATCTGGGTCGGCAAGGAAAATGAAAAAAAGCTTTATTCATGCGGGCTGGAATTCATGAATATCTCCAACAACGACATTGAA
>JAFGJP010000256.1 GCA_016929035.1 Candidatus Auribacterota bacterium
AGCCTTAAAGATTTGGAAAACACGGCAAAACTGCTGAGTGCTTTTGTCATGAGAGTCGAAAAAGAGAGCGGATTTATTTTTCACAAATAAGATTTAGAAAAAAGGTTATCGTTAACCGTGAAATATCAATATTGCCCTATATGCAGATTTTCATTGATCAGCAAGCGAATAGACGGCCGCAAGAGATTAGCTTGTCAAAAATGCGGCTGGATACATTATAACAACCCTTTGCCTGTGGCTGTTTGTGTCGCAAGGGACAGAGAAAGGAAGATATTTGTGGCAAAGAGAAATCTTGCGCCGGGAAAAAACAAGTGGGCACTGCCCGGCGGATTTATTGAATCACAGGAAGCACCTGAAGACGCCTGTTTGAGAGAGCTGGAGGAGGAAACAGGACTCAAGGGCAGGATCAGCAGGTGGCTGGGCGCCTATATTCAAAAAACCCGGCATTATGACACGCTTCTTGTCATTGGCTATGAAGTCGATGTTTTTTCAGACAGTTTTTCTTTGAACAGCGAATTAAAAGATGCGAAATTTTTCAGCAAAAACAATTTGCCGTTAATCCCGTTTTCATCTCACAGAAAAATCATAGAAAAAGCGATGCAGTAAATGGAAAACACAAAGAACTTAGATGATATTTTTGAGCAGGTAAGAAGCTGTAGAAAATGTAAACTTCATAAATACAGGGATCAATGCGTTTTTGCGGAAGGAAAGAGCGATTCCATGATCATGCTGATCGGATTATCTCCTGGAAAAGAAGAAAACGCAACAGGTCAGTTGTTTATTGGTCCTGCGGGCGAATACCTCAATGAACTTTTGCAGGTGGCTAGAATAAAAAGGGATTCACTTTACATAACGAATATTATCAAATGCCATGCTCCGACTCATGTTATAACAAAAACGGAGGTCGATGCCTGTTCTCCCTATCTGGATGAACAAATAGAGGTCATACAGCCCCGGACAATTATTGCTTTAGGTTCCATAGTCACGCGTTTTGTCCTTGAGAAACATCATTTTCCCGTGAAAAAAATATCAGAAAATCACGGAAAGGCTTTTCGCGTCAGCAGCAATGATTTTTTCGATACCGGCCGGGACATGAAGATTATCACCATGTTTCATCCTTCTGCGGGATTAAGGCACTCAGAACTGCTGGATGTGATCAGAAAGGACTGGCGGGAGCTGGACGTAAATTGACGTAATTTTTTTAACCATACAGGTGATGTGCTGTGAGCATGATAGCAGAGAACATCAAACACGTTCTTAATGAATTGCCCCGGGGAGTTGAACTTGTTGCTGCATGCAAGACAAGAACGCCGGAGGAAATACGGGAAGCGGTCGATGCCGGTGTCCGTATTTTAGGAGAGAATTATGTACAGGAAGCCCTGACGGCTTTTGAGGTCATAGGAAAAAAGGCAACATGGCATTTTATCGGGCATCTTCAAAAGAACAAGGTGAAAAAGGCCGTTGAAATCTTTGACATGATACAGACGGTTGATTCTTTTGAAATAGCGAAAGAAATAGATAAGAGATGCAGGCGCATCTCCAAAATAATGCCTGTTTTGATTGAGGTTAACAGCGGCAGAGAAAAACAGAAGTACGGGGTTTTTCCGGAAGACACGGAAGGTTTGATAAAGGAGATTTCCGGTTTCAGGAATATAAAGATTTTCGGGCTGATGACCATGGGCCCCAGGTTCGGCGACCCGGAGGATTCCAGGCCGTATTTTGTAAAAACGAGAAAAGTATTTGAAGAGATAAAACAACTCGTCCTTCCCGGGGTGGAAATGAAATATCTTTCCATGGGGATGACAAATGCTTATAAGATTGCTGTGGAAGAAGGAGCCAATATCGTAAGAATCGGCAGCAAAATATTCGGCAAAAGAGACGAAAAAATCTGATTAATTGAGTATTGAGGCAATGAATCTGCTTGAATGTGAATAAGTAACTGAATGTTATCTATTTAAGGAGAATCAACATGCATGAGTGGGCATTAGCTGAGGCTGTAGTTGTCACAGCTATAAAAACGGCAAAAGAGCACAGCTTCAGAGAAGTCACAGACATCGAAATCCAGCTGGGACAGCTGCAACAGATCGATAAGGACGTATTTGCCTTTGCTGTGGAAAAGGCTCTCAAATCTCAAAGATTATTGTTCAAGGAAACAAAGGTTCACTTTCACGATGAGGAAGCTGTTTTTCAGTGCCGGAACTGCGGGCGGGAATGGACGTTTGAAGATAATAAAAAGAAGCTCAGCACGACAGAATCCGAGGCCATCCATTTTGTTCCAGAAGTTGCCCATGCGTATATGGGATGTCCGGATTGCCAGAGCACGGATTTTGAGATTTTAAAAGGACGGGGCGTGTCCGTAAGTTCCATTACAGGAGAAAGGGATGATTAGATGGATCCAAGAGTCAATATCATTGATAAAAGACTGGAAAAAGTCAAAAAAGTCGTAGCGGTTTCAGGAGGAAAAGGCGGAATCGGAAAAAGCACGTTTGCGGCCATTCTGGCGCTGACCCTGTCAAAAAGGGGACATAATGTCGGCCTGCTTGACCTGGACTTCTGGGGCCCGTCCGCGCATGTCATACTGGGGGCTGAAAAAGTTCTGCCCGAGGAAAAAGAGGGGATTATTCCGCCGGATATTCATAATTTGAAATTCATGACTATCATGTACTATACAGCCGATAAAGCATTGACCATAAGAAAAGCGGCTTTTGAGAACGCGGTTCTTGAACTTCTTTCTGTGGTTCAGTGGGGTGCTTTGGATTATCTGATAATGGATATGCCTCCTGGCATCGGCGATCCCACGCTGGATGTCATCCGTTTGATGAAAAAAGTCAGATTCTGCGTCATCGCCGCGCAGTCGCAGGTGGTCATGGAGACGGTAATAAAAACCTTAAATACGCTCATAGAGCTGAAAATTTCCATTACAGGAGTCGTCCAAAATATGAAAATGAACGAGCGTTCCGTTAGGGAACAGATAGAACGCCTTCACGTTCCTTTTCTTGGAGAAATAGAATTCGATGCTGGACTTGAAGAGGCCATGGGTAATCCCGATGATTTGTTGCAGACAGGTTTTGCCAAAGCCATCGATCGGTCCATTGCAGGAAAGTTAGAAAATTTTTAGGATGGAGGAAAGAATGAAAATAAAGATTATTTTTGACAAGGAAACAAAAAATAAAAAATTGTACACAGGCTGGGGGGTTTCTTTCCTGATCGACAGCAGGATTCTGTTTGACACAGGTGAAAAGGGAAAATGGATATTAAAGAATATGAAAACACTGGATGTTGACATTGGTAAGATAGAATCTGTCGTTATTTCACATGACCACTGGGATCACACGGGCGGGTTATGGGATCTCTTAAAAGAGAAAGAAGGTCTCGACGTTTATGCCTGTCCTCATTTCAGTTCCGGGTTCAAGAAGAAGGTCGTGAAATTAAAAGGTGAGCTTAGAGAAGCAGAAACACTCACCGAAATCGCAGAAAATATTTTTGTAACAGGAGAAATAGCTGGAGAATATAAAGGTCAATTTATGCCTGAGCAGGCGCTCATTGTAAAAACGGAGAACGGTCTCACCGTTGCGGCCGGGTGTTCTCATCCGAGCATTATAAAAGTCCTGGAAAAAATAAGAAATGATTTTCCCGGCGAAGACATTTATCTTGTTTTTGGAGGATTTCATTTGATGGATGAAGATAAAAGGGTTATTGAGTTCATTATGGAAGAATTCAGAAAAATGCGGGTTCAGAAAGCTGGCCCTACGCACTGCAGCGGCAAGGAGGCAGAAGATTTATTCAAAGAAGAATACGGTGATGATTTTATCCATATCCTTGTCGGCGAAGAACTGGAAGTCTAGAGAAAAGTATTTGCCTTGAGGTCTATTTTTATAAGGAGGTGAAAAATGCTTAAACAAATTTTCAAAGAACTGAAAATCCATGCTCCCTTTACTATTTTTGGAGCTGTGACAGGTATTGTCATTATGTTTTTTTTCCAAAGCGTTCCTAAAGGAATTTCTTATAATATTTTTTATATTCTGCACCCTGTACACGTTGTGCTCAGTGCCCTTGTTACCGCGTCCATGTATAAGCTGCATCAATGCGATCGTATAAGCGGAAAATGTTTAAAAGGTCAATGCAACTTTTGGGTTTTATTTATTATCGGTTATACGGGATCCATAGGTATCGCGACGATAAGTGATTCTTTAATACCTTATTTGGCGGAAACTCTACTTGATATGCCGAACCGGCGTATCCACATCGGGTTTATTGAAAAATGGTGGTTGGTGAATCCACTGGCCTTGCTGGGAGTGGCCATAGTTTATTTGAGACCGGGGACAAAATTTCCTCACGCAGGTCATGTGCTGTTGAGCACGTGGGCGTCGCTGTTTCATATCATTATGTCTATGGGGGACAGCGCCATGCATGGGCTTGCCTATGTGGGAATTTTCCTGTTTCTTTTTCTTGCTGTCTGGGTGCCCTGTTGCGTAAGCGATATTGTTTTTCCTCTTTTATTTGTGAAGAAAGATCAAGGAACATGAGCAAAAAAAGGATAAACCGCAAAAAAATTGGCTTTTATCTATATGGTCAAAACGGAGCTCGGCTTAAGCGATTCTGAATACAGGAACATTCTCAAAAAGATTGCTGGTGTAATGAGTGCCAGATATCTGAAGGCAAAGACGTTTAAAATGTTAATCAATGAATTTATATGGAGCAGACGTTATTATATTGAACTTGGAGAGCTGACTGTCAAACAAAAACTTTTTATAAGGTAGCTGGCCAGAAATATGGAAGGGAGTGACATGCATTTGGATAATTTCTTATACAAGTATTATCATAAGTCAGATATTAACGGACTGATCCGCAAAGAAGAGAAGCATACGATTGAATTACTTAAACATGTCAGAGAACTTGCCCTGCTACAGCAGGAAACCGGAAGGGAACATATGTGAAATTTCAGCTTGATTTGATATGAGATTTTTAGAATCAATAAGACGTTGTTATGATTAAGGTCATGATACAAAATCGGAGATACGGCTGTGAGTAAATTTTCAGGTGAGATAATGAATAAATATATTTTTTCCCGTTTCCCCCCTTCTCGCGATGTTGCTGTTGGTCCCGGAACGGGGATAGACGTGGCGATAACACGATTAAAAAACGACTTGTTTCTTGTTTCACACCTTGATCCGATTGTCGGAGCAATTAAACGTATAGGATGGCTTGCTGTGCATATTGCCTGTAATGATATCATAACAGCCGGAGTCAGACCTTCCTGGATACTTCCCCTTATTCTTTTTCCTGAAAAGTGGGATGAGGAAATGCTTGATGAAATTACAAAAGATATATCAACTGCAGCTCAGGAAACAAAGGTCTCCGTGATAGGCGGGCATACAGGTTATTCACCCGGAAGCCTCAAGCCTCTTGTCGCCATCACCGCTCTCGGGGTTTCCGACAGTAAATTTATTATCTCGTCTGGCGCACAAGCCGGAGATGCCGTTATTATGACAAAAGGAGCAGGGATTGAGGGTACGGCTATTATTGCCGAAGATTTTGACGATATACTCAGCGAAAAGCAGATCGGTCAGGAGGTTATCACAAGGGCTAAAGGTTTTATCAATGATATCAGTATCATTCCCGAGGCATTGATTATGAGAAAGTACGCGAATGCCATGCATGACGCAACAAGAGGCGGCGTTATGGAGGCCTTACTAGAGATAGCCAGTGCGTCCGGCATGGATATCGAAGTTTACAAAGATAAGATTCCTGTAAGAGAAGAGACAAAGATATTTTCTGAAAGGCTAGGGTTTGATCCTTTATGGATGATTAGTTCCGGAACTCTGGTGGTTTCTCTTTGCGAAAGCAGGGTAGAGGAGGCTTTACAGCGTTTGCGTGATTCAAATATTATTGCGTCATGTGTCGGCAGAGTCCGAAAGGGAGAAGGAAGACTTTTTTTTCATGAAAGGAATATAAAGAAAATCTATGACAAGCCGATGCCTGAAAATGATGAACTGGCGAGGTTATGGCGTAACTATCCGAGAACGTAGGACAGGAATATGAAAAAAGCTCTTTTTTATAAAGAACGGGAGGGAGGCAGGGTTCAGTGCGATCTTTGCAGTCACAGGTGTGTTATCTCTCCGGGTAAAAGAGGGGTATGCGGGGTCAGAGAAAACAGAGACGGTGTACTTTATTCTCTGGTTTACGGCAAAGCAGCAGCAAGGAATGTGGATCCAATCGAGAAAAAACCGCTGTTTCATTTTTATCCAGGTTCAAAGACTTATTCAATCGCGACAGTCGGCTGTAATTTTCGCTGTTTATATTGTCAGAATTGGCAGATTTCACAGCTGAAAGATGAAGTTATCATCGGTGAGGAATTCGCTCCTGAAGACATTGTTGAAGATGCGCTGAGCAGCAGATGCGAATCCATTGCCTATACCTATACGGAGCCGACGATATTTTATGAATATGCATTTGATACGGCAATAATTGCCCAAAAGAAGGGCTTGAAGAATCTTTTTATAACCAACGGCTACATAACCGAGGAGGCTTTAAGAGAGATTTCTCCCTATCTGGATACCGTGAATATCGATCTCAAAAGCATGAGTGATGATTTTTATAAGAAAGTTTGCAGTGCGAGGCTGAAGCCGGTCCTGGATAATATAACACTCTGCTATTCGCTGGGTATCTGGGTGGAGGTAACAACACTTGTTATCCCGGGATATAATGACAGCTTGGAAGAGTTGAGAGAAATTGCTATGTTCATAAGGAGTATCAATAAGAGTATCCCCTGGCACGTTTCTAGGTTTTTTCCGGCTTATCAATTAAATAATGTTTCTCTCACGCCTTTAAAGAGATTGGAAGAGGCAGTTAAAATTGGCAGAGAGGCAGGACTGGAATACGTCTATCAGGGCAATATGGACGAAGGAGAAAATACTTTTTGTCCAAATTGCGGAAAGCTTTTGATTATAAGAACAGATTTTAATACAATTGAGAACAAAATTAAAGATGGAAGCTGTCCTTATTGTAGGGCAAATATTGTCGGTGTTCATATGAAAAGAAAAAGGATTGAAGCATGACAAAAAAAAATGATTTGATCGCATTTGGTCCAGTTCCTTCCAGACGGCTGGGACGAAGCCTAGGCATCAATAATATTCCTCCGAAAGTTTGCACCTATTCCTGTGTTTACTGCCAGCTCGGGAGAAGCTTGAACATGCAGACTGAAAGGAAGGAATTTTATAAGCCGGAAGTTATAGGAAAAAGCGTTGAAAAAAAGGTTAAAGATGCAAAACATAAAGGAGAAGATATAGACTATTTAACATTTGTTCCGGACGGGGAGCCAACTCTGGATATAAATATTGGCTATGAAGCTGAGATGTTAAGACCGTTAGGGATCAAAATCGCGGTGATTACAAATGCTTCTTTGATCTGGCGAAAAGATGTACGCGATGATCTGCAGAAAGCGGACTGGGTTTCATTAAAAATTGATGCCGTAAGCGAAGAGATCTGGCGCAGGGTTAACAGGCCACACAAATCTTTGCAGCTTGATAAAATACTAAAAGGTATAAAAGAATTTTCAGATTTATTCAGCGGAGAACTGGCAATAGAAACCATGCTTATCAAAGATGTAAACGACGATGCGAAGGAAATAGAAAAAGCAGCTAAATTTATTGCCGGATTGAAAGAGACAAAGAGTTATCTGTCTATTCCGACAAGACCTCCGGCAGAGAAGTGGGTCAAAACGGCTGATGAACACACTATAAATAAAGCCTATCAGATATTTAAAGATCTATCTATAGATGTGGAATATCTCATCGGTTATGAAGGAAATGCCTTTGCTTTCACAGGAAATATAGAAAAAGACTTGCTGAGCATTACCTCGGTGCATCCGATGAGAAAAGAGGCTGTGGAAAAATTTTTAAAAAAGGCTGATGGAGACTGGTCTGTTATTGAAAAATTAACAGATGAGAATAAGCTGATAGAAACGGAATATAAGGGCAACAGATTTTATGTGAGGAAGATATGAATCTGATTGTGATTGGAAGTTCGGCCAGTCTTATGGCAGGACTGGCAACCGGAATAGGTGCATTACCGATTTTTTTTATCAGGAAGGTCTCCGATAAATTTCTTGATGCCTCACTTGGTTTTGATGCTGGTGCCATGCTTTTTGTAATCAGTGAAGAAATCATACCTGAAACCCATTCCCGGGGCAATGACCGGGAGGCGACTGTTGGAGTGATTGTCGGATTTATCATTATGATGGTTTTGGATAATGTTTTTGGTTAAGAATAAGATTAAACAGATAAGGAGGCGTTTATGGCATTGGAATTGAATGATTCGAATTTTACTGCGGAAGTTTTGCGTTCGGATATTCCTGTTTTAGTCGATTTTTGGGCGCCCTGGTGCATGCCCTGCCGCATGGTGGCTCCGGCGGTTGAGGAGATATCCAAAAAATATGCCGACAGTCTCAAGGTTTGTAAGTTGAATGTGGATGACGCTCCCATGATCGCGACACAATTCGGCGTCATGAGTATTCCCATGCTCGGCATTTTTAAAGAAGGACAGTTGGTTGATGAAATTATAGGTGCGGTCCCCCAGAATGTCATCGAGGACAAGATAAAACTCTATATTAACTGATATAAAGTAGACAGAGAGAGAACGATGCCTGTTTATACATATATTTGTCAGAATTGCGGAGAACAGTTTGATCTGCTGGTAGGCATGACAATGGAAAAAGAAGAGCTGAAATGTAAAAAATGCAGCAGTAAAAATATCAAGAAGACATTTGGAACATTCAGCATGGGAAAATCGGGTAGCAAATCCGGCTCTTCTTTTTCAGGGAGCTGTCCCACAGGGACCTGTCCATTGGGATAATGCCTGAATAATAAAGACAAGGAGGTTGTGATGCCTGTCATGGAAATCAGCATTGTGCCTGTCGGCACAAAAACCCCTTCAGTCAGCTCGTATGTTGCCGAAGCTGTCAAGGGTCTTGAAAAAGAGAGAAATATCATTTATCAGTTAACTTCCATGGGAACGATCATCGAAGCGGATTCTGTAGAAAAGCTATTGAAAGTGGCTGCGAAAATGCACAATACGGTTTTGAGCAAAAAAATAAAAAGAGTTGTGACCACAATAAAGATCGATGATAGAAAAGATAAGAAACTGACAATAAAGGGAAAGATAGATTCTGTTCAGAAAAAGCTGAGTTGACAATGTTGATGGAAGATTATCCTGATTGAAGATGATAAGGAAAAAACTTGATTTGAAAAATATTTTTGACCGTTATTATAAAAAATATGACGCCTGGTATGAGAAAAGCCCGTCTCTTTATTTATCTGAACTTGCGGCTTTGAAAAAAGTCGTGCCTGCCAGGGGCAAGGGCCTGGAGATCGGCGTGGGGACAGGACGTTTCGCCGTTCCTTTAAAAATCCGTTATGGTATCGATCCTTCGAAAAACATGCTGAAATTTGCCAGGCAAAGAGGTATCAATGTCCGTTCAGGACGCGGCGAGAAGCTGCCGTATAAAAATTCTTCTTTTGATCATGTTGTGATTATCGCCACATTGTGTTTTGTCAGGGATCCTGAGAATGTCCTGAAAGAAGCCAGACGGATTCTCAAGACCGGCGGCCGGATAATTATTGCTTTTATAGATAAGAACAGTATTCTTGGAAAATACTATCAAAGGAAAAAAAGTGTATTTTATAAAAAGGCGGTTTTTTTCAGCGTCAAAGATATAAGAAAATGGATTCACGAAACAGGTTTTACGGGGTTTACTTGTTTTCAGACACTTTTCGGACCATTGAAAAAGATGGGTTCCCTGCAGACGCCTCGAAAGGGATACGGCAAAGGCAGTTTTATCGTCATCAGATCGCACAAACCGGTCAGACGTAAAAAGAGAGTATGAAGAAAATTATTTTGATTTTTTTTATTGTCAGCCTTTGTCTTTACCCGGCTTTTAGCGGTGAGGAGATCGAAGTCGACGCCTTCCTGCAGAGAGAAGGCCATGTCTTACAGATAAGGTTTCGTGTGCCTGAAGGCATTCACGTGTACGCGGATTCGATTGATGTTGCCGCTTTATCTCCTGCCGAAGCCAAACTTGAGTTAAAAGAGTTCCCTGAACCGGATGCGGAGACAGGTGATGAAAAAGCTTTTTATCATAATTTTCAAATTTTTTATTATGTCAGAGGGATAGAGAAAGCCGAGAAGCTGACGGTTTCTGTCAGTTATCAGGGTTGTAGCGGTTCTGTATGTTTTCTGCCGCAGAGCAGGACGATTGAACTGAAAGTGCCTGAAGACATTCAAAACGCCTCCAGAGATAGTGCAATGCAGGGTTCAGCACAACAGTACACCTCAAGGTGGTTAAAGTGGGCAAAAGATTATACGGTTACAAAGCGCATGACCGGTTTCATGAGCGCTGATGATTTTTTAAAAGAACTGAGAAGCACGCAAGACACAGCTTCATTTGCGGATAAAAGTCTCTGGAGCATCATGCTTCTGGTTTTTATCGGCGGATTTGCTCTCAACCTTACACCCTGCGTTCTTCCCCTGATACCGGTTAATCTGGCTATTATCGGTGCCGGTTCAAAAGCCCGTTCCTGCAAACAGGGATTCCTTACTGGCGGTCTCTATGGGCTGGGCATGGCTTTTTCCTATGGAGCTCTCGGTGTTTTTGCCGTGCTGAGCGGTTCGACATTAGGTTTTCTTAATGCATCGCCTTGGTTCAATGCGGTAATCTGTCTGATTTTTATTATCCTTTCTTTAGGCATGTTCGGTTTTTTCGATATCGACCTGAGCCGTTTTCGTCCGGCAGCAGGACTCAAGAGGAAAGGCGGCAGTCTTTTTGTTCCCTTTTTCATGGGCAGTGTCATAGCTCTCCTCGCCGGATCATGCATTGCTCCTGTTATGCTTTCGGTTTTACTTTTTTCCAGCCAGATGTATGCCAAAGGACATATCCTGGGTTTGTTTCTTCCTTTTTTTCTGGGCACGGGGATGGGGCTGCCCTGGCCTTTGGCCGGCGCTGGTCTTTCTTTTTTACCCAGGCCCGGGAAATGGATGGTTTACGTCAGAAACGGATTCGGCCTTTTTATTGTGTTGCTGGCTTTTTATTACGGTTATCTCGCGTTTCATCAATTTCAGCAGACAACTGGGGAAAAACACGTGCGTCCGGAAAAAACAGAAGATTTTTCCAAAGATCAGGAATGGATGACAGACCTGGAAGCCGCTTTTATCAAAGCGCATAAAGAAAACAGACCGGTTTTTATTGATTTCTGGGCCAGCTGGTGCAAGAGCTGTTATTCTCTTGATAAACGCACGTTAAAAGATATGGAAGTCCGGAAAGCCCTGGACCATTTTGTCCGGGTCAAGTTTCAGGCCGAAAATCCATCGGATCCTTTGACCTGGGAAGTACTGAACTATTTCGGGGTCAGGGGATTGCCCACAATGGTTGTTTGTGAAAAAAAATAAAGCTATTCTCTAGTTTTCCTGTTTGCTGTTCAGACTCA
>JAFGJP010000040.1 GCA_016929035.1 Candidatus Auribacterota bacterium
CTATCTTTTGTATGGTTATGAGTTTGAACGCTCACACCATTATAGGATGTGTTAGGCTTTTTTATAAGTTAATTTGGACACGTATGACTCGCCATGTGTTTTAAATTAAAAATAAAAAATTAAATATCAAAAATAAGGAGTTTTCGATAAAACGAAAATATATGATTATAAATTAACCATAGAAGCACGGAAAAGCTAAATTTTCTATTCATTTTATTCTTATACGATTTTGCGATTGGATTTCTTAATATCCGTGCGAAGCACGCCTTTATTTTTGATTTTTCATATTTGATTTTTGGTTTTTATCACCTTCGATAGTGAGCTTCTCTGTATAAGGGAGATCACTTCGCTCCGACATGAACAGGAGGCAGCTTTTTCAAGGGCGTTTTTTCCGGCAGTGTTCTTTTGACGTCTTTTTCGCTTTCAGGGTTTTTGTAAGAAACAAGCACATGATGTTTTTTCTGATTGCGGAGCACGGTCATCCGGACAAGTCCGTGCTTTTTGTATTCCGCGAACGTTTTCTTGACCATTTCGGGGCTTGATGCAGGGACGTCCTCGAGAAAAAGGAGGACGTCGTTTTCAAGGATCCCTGAGTTTTTTGCAGGTGTTCCTTCCTGAATGTGATGGATAAAAAGGCCCATCTTTCCGGAAAGTCCGAGTCTCTCTTCATTGTTTAATTCTCTTACATTTATGCCGAGCTGGGGCCTTTTCCCTTGGCCTGAGCTCGACGGGTCCCATGAAACGATGGCTTGTGTTGTTCTATTTCCTCTGAAAGATGTGAAGGTGATGTCTTTTTCTGTCTTGATCCGGGAAATCGCGTCTTTTATGACGCGCGAGCTTTCGACTTTCATGTCATCTGCGAAAAGGATGATGTCTCCTTTTCTCATGCCCGAGAGATCAGCTGGAGATCCGGACTTGACCTGTGTTATCATAAGTCCGAAATTTCGGAAAACGGACTCTTTTTCAGAAAGTTCTGGATTCCTCAAATCAAATCCGAGATTGAGTTGACTCTTCGTGTTTTGTGCTTTGTCTTTGTCCGGATAAGCAGGAGGCTTTGGCTTGTCTTGCCTTTTTTCATTCCGGGTATCAAGGAAGTACTCTTCCGTGACGACGTCTGTCTCGGTGTTTTCACAAAGAAGAAAGTTCTCGCCTGGAGCCGAATCCAGAGGTCTGTTTTTAAAAGCGAAAAAAACAGAAATAAGAAGAAAAAGATATGAAACAGCTGTAATTTTTTGGAGAGGATTCCGCTTGAAAAGCCTTTTCATATGAGCCTCCTGATGTGTTAAACTATTTTTCGATTTTAAACAAACCAGAAGAAGAGAACAATATATCTTTTTTATTTTTTTCCTGAAACTCTTGTTTTAAAATAAGAAAAGCTGGATAGAAAAAAGCATGAGAACCGAAAAATTCGCCATACGTCTTCTTTTGTCTGCCTTGACGCTTTTTATTCCTTCCGGGAACTTTTTATTCGGGAGCGAATACAGAAGGCAAGTTGTTCTGAGCAAGTACAACGAGACGATTCTTTCCTACCCCAAGGCTTACAAGCCCTGGACGATGCAGGAGAGAATATTTGTGCGTTCCATCGGTCCGGAATCTTCAAAAAAGGACATTTTTCAGGCAAAGAGGATTTTCAATGAAAAAAGGCTGTCTCTGCTGAAAGATCTGGAATATGTCAGAGGAATAAAAATCAATGACAAGGTTATTTATTCGTATCATAAAACGCTGATCGTTTTTATGAAAAGATATATTGATTTTTATACGCGCATCGCAACAACTCTGGGAAGCCGGAGCCCTTCAAACTACAGGGTTCTCCTTAATGAATATGACAGGGTGAGAAATGATTTCAATACCTTTGGGACAAAATATGCAGAGCTTTGTAATAAGTACCATGTTTCCCCTCCGGCCATCACAGGAGAAAACATCTGGTGTTATCAGAGCAGCTTTGGCAAAAGATAGCGCGTTGTTTTCAAGTTTGAATTGCAGGGGGCTCTCTTTTTTCGTTCAGGCAGATGCTGCTGGGAAAGGCAGAGGAGAATGATCGCAGGATATTTTGTTTCGCCTCACGGATTCGGGCATGCTGCCCGGGCGGCGAGCGTCATGCTCGCCATGCGTGAGCTTGATCCGGAAACCGGTTTTGAGATATTCACAGAAGTGCCGGAATGGTTCTTTACCGATTCCCTCAGAGGGCCTTTTGGGTATCATCCTCTTTTAACGGATATCGGCCTTGTTCAACTGACTCCTCTCAAAGAAGATCTGTCAGCAACTCTCAGGGCGCTTGACGAGTTCCTGCCGTTCAAAAAAAGCCATGTGAAAAGTATAGCAGATAAAGTGAAAGATCTTGGATGCCGCGTTATTGTCAGCGATATTTCGCCTCTTGGACTGGTCGTTGCCCGCGAGGCAGGGATACCCGGCGTTCTTGTTGAAAATTTCACATGGGACTGGATTTATCAGGTATATGCCAGAGAGGAGGAAAGGCTTGACCGGCATGCTGCTTACCTGAAGAGCCGGTTTCTTATGGCGGATTACCACGTTCAGACCGAGCCCGTCTGCCTTAAAACAGACCCGGACATAACCGTTCCTCCGATCAGCCGTGCGAGGCGGACATCATCAGAAGAGATAAGAAAGGCGTTAGACCTGTCGCCTGATGCGAAAGTGGTCATGATAACCATGGGGGGCGTGCCGGAAAAAAATCATTTTCTTGAAAGGCTGGAAGATTTTCCAGAGGCCACTTTTCTCATCCCCGGCGGGAGCACAGAAAAGATGAGAAGGAACAATCTTGTGCTTCTTCCTTTTCATTCCGATTTTTTTCATCCTGATCTTATCCATGCCTCGGACGCGGTCGTAGGAAAAGCCGGATACAGCACTCTTGCAGAAGTCTTTGCCGCCGGGATCCCCTTTGCCTATATCATCCGCCCGATGTTCAGGGAGTCGGATGTTCTGGACAGCTTTATGAGAAAGAACATGGAAGGTTTTGCGGTTACTGGAGAAGATTATTCAAGCGGTGAATGGATGAAAAGCCTTCCCCGTCTTCTTTCGCTGCCACGAAAAGAAAGGCAGACAGGCGGCGCAAAGCCGGCGGCTGAATTCATCCTGCAAAAAACACGATGCGCGATACA
>JAFGJP010000257.1 GCA_016929035.1 Candidatus Auribacterota bacterium
GTATCAAAAACAGCAACCTGGGGCACTTCCGGGAGACTTTCGCTTGTGGCTTCGATCCCAAGAAGATTCGGTGGATTATGAAGAGGGGCAAGCTCAGCATTTTTCTTGATGGCCTTTATCACATCATTGCTGATGTTAACAGATCCTGTAAAATCTTCTCCGCCGTGCACCACGCGGTGTCCGACGCCTTCGATTTCCTTTATGTTTTTCAGGACTCCTCTCTCTGGGTCGACAAGAAGATCCTGTATAGCATGAATGGCTGTTCTGTGGTTGGGAAGATCCATTTTGAGCATAAGGGGTTCGCTGTCGTATCGCTGGTGCATTATAGAGGAATCGTCGATACCGATCCTGTCAGCGATTCCCTTGGCCAGAATCTCGTAGTCGTCTTTTTCCTTGATATTAAAAAGCTCATATTTGATCGAAGATGAGCCAGAATTGATCACAAGAATCTTTTTCATGGATTTAGGCACTCTCTCCTTATGTGATGCTTTGACACTGGACAACGGTTATGGCGGTGACCCCGACAATATCTTCTACGGTGCAGCCGCGCGAAAGGTCGTTCACGGGTTTTTTCAGTCCCTGAAGAATAGGCCCGTAGGCCGAGGCTCCTCCCAGGCGCTGGACAAGCTTGTAGGCGATGTTGCCTGCATTCAGATCAGGATAGATCAGAACAGCAGCATCTCCCTGTATAACGCTGTCCGGACATTTTTTCTTTGCGACCGAAGGGACAAGGGCTGCATCACCCTGCATTTCTCCGTCAAGTTGAATAGCCATGTCAGCATAATCATTTTTAATTTTTTCTTTGGCGATCTGTGTCGCTTTGACGACTTTTTCAATAAGAGGACTTTCCGCAGAGCCTTTTGTCGAATAGGACAAAAGCGCCACCTTGGGTTCGATCCCGAACTGGATGGCCGTCAAGGCGCTTTGAATGGCAATATCGGCAAGCTGCTCGGCGTTTGGATCTTCCACAAGACCGCAGTCGGCAAAAACATAGGTCTTCTTTTCAAAGCACATGAAGAACATGCTTGAGACGATAGAAGTTTTTTTAGAAGCTTTGATGACCTGAAGAGCAGGGCGGACAGTTTCAGCCGTCGAGTGAGATGCCCCGGATATCAGTCCGTCGGCTTTTTCTTCATAAACCATAAGCGTTCCGAAGTAATTGTTTTTTTTCACTGTCTCTTTTGATTGCTCGATGGTGATGCCTTTGTGCTTGCGGAGCATGTAGAACATCTCGACAAGATGCGGCATTTCAGGAGATTTTGAAGGATCAATAACATTGATATTAGTGATATTGAATCCTTTTTGGCTATAGTAATTTTTAATGTCTTCTTCGTTTCCCAGAATGGTCACCTGAGCGATTTTTTCCTGAGTGATGATGTGAGCCGCATCAAGGATTCTTTTGTCCTCCCCTTCAGGAAAAACGATATGCTTGGGGTCTTTTTTCGCCTTTTCAATAACATCCTGGATAAATGGATTTTGTGCGCTCAATGTCTTCCTCCAGAAAGTGATTTGTGGAAACCGAAAAAAACGCCTGCCTTTCGGAAATTTCTTGTGTATTGCTCCTGATAACGCCTTGCATTAATTAAAAAATTATCATAACAATCAGGTCTCTTTTTGTCAAAACAAATAAGTCTGTTCTGATAAAACTTATGATTGAATACATGATGGAACACGGGCGCGGCTCCTGACCAGGCATGTCCGCCGCAGGGACGATGATATGCATTACTTTTTGAGAGTGATATTTTTTTAATTAAGAAATCCGTGCGTTGTACGAATCCCTGATTTGCGTAGCGTTCCTGTAACTGATTGAGACGCCCCGGAGGTCAGTAGTAGATCATCTTAAAGAGGTCATGAGAGGAGTCTTTGTCCAGGGCTTCGAGGGTTTTTTGCTGGGCCTTGGATTCTTCGAGCTGTCCGAGGAAGAGGTTGATGACTCCAAGATTGAAAAGCGCTTCTACGTTGCCGGGCTGGATGGAAACAGCTTTTTCAAGGTTTTTTCTGGAGTCCTGGTACTGTCCCATCTTTGCCTGTATCGTTCCAAGGTGATAGAAGGCGTCGGAGCAGGCGCCTGGAATTTTTGCCGCCTCGCTGTAATAAAAGAGAGCCTTGTCTAAATTTTTTTCATACTCGTAAATAAGTCCGAGCCGGATATAAGCTTCGGCAAAGGAAGGGTTCATCTTTATGATCTGCTGAAGCGTTTTTACGGCTCTGTCTTTTCCATCACAGCGGAGATAGACAAGAGCGGTGTGATAATTGATCCTGACGCTTTCAGGCTGTAGATTCACGGCTATTTCAGATTCCTTGAGAGCTTCACCCTTTTTCCCTGCCTTGCTGTAGAGGATGCCAAGCATGGAGTGAAAAAGAGCTTCATCAGGTCTGCTTTCAATGGCTTCCCTGTAAAGTTTTCCCGCTTCCTCGTAGTTGTTCATTCTGATGTAGAGAAGACCCAGTTTTTCGACAGTCTGAGGGTGAAAGGGTGAAAGGAGCAGCACCTGCCTGTAGTGATCTTGTGCGGGAGCGTGCTGATTTGTACTGGAATAGATGTCTCCAAGGAAAAGATGGATGTCAGCACAGTCCGGGTTCTCCTTGATGATGTTTTTAAAAACATCAATAGCCTCAGTGTATTTTCCGGTCTTGCAGTAGAGTTCACCTAATGTCTTGCGGGCATCGGCATTTGAGGGATTCAGCTGCAGGGACTCCTGAAGATTTTTTTGGGCTGCTTCCAGTCGAGACATCTGAACATAAGTCTTGCCGAGAAGAAAGTATATTTCCGGGTCATCGGCCCGCAGGAAAAGAGCGTCTTCGTAAGCTCTTACAGCTTTCTCATAATCGTTGTTTTCCATAAAAAGTCCGGCCAGTGTTTTCAAGTACTTCAGGTTGGCAGAGTCCAGGAGGATGGCTTCCTGAAGAGTTTCAACAGCCTTCTCTTTTTTATCAAGAAATTTATAAGAAAGAGAAAGGTAATAGCGGCTCTCAGCATGGTCTTTTTTAAGCAGGCAGGATTTTTCCAACGCTTCGGCAGCCTGGGAATAGTCTTCCATCTGAAAAAGAGCCAGCCCTAAATTATAATAAATAACAAAATTGCGGGGCTCCATCTGCTTGAGCTTATGGAAAAGCGCAGAAGCCTTTTTGTATTCCCTGATCTCCATATAAGAAGATGCGAGGGAAAAAAGGAACTGTGTATCCTCTTTTTTTTTGTCGAGAGCTTTTTCAAAAGCCTGCACAGCTTCATCAAACCTTTGGAGGTTAAAAAGTGCTTCTCCCATGCCGGCCTGTGCCTGCATATCGTCCGGCTGTATTCGGACAGCTTCAGCAAAAGACTGAAGGGCGTCTTCGTATTTTTTTTGTTCGAGATAACAGCTCCCCAGAAAGAGCACAGACGATGCGTCATCCGGCCGGAGGCGATGAGCTTCTTTGAAATATTCGATAGCCTTTGGATAGTTGCGCCTTTCATAATAGACCTGAGCCAGAGCCTTGTGGGCATCAACATCATCAGGTTTTGTCTGGGTGGCTTTTTTGAAGGAATCGATGGCTTCGGAAATCTTATTGAGGATGATATATGTTTTGCCTAAATTATAGAGGCACTCGGCATCTTTTTCGTCAAGGCGAAGGGCCAAAAGGTAGCTTTCCTCGGCTTTCAGATAATCGCCTTTTCTGAAGTAAATGTTCCCGATACGCTTGAAGATATCCGGGTTATTCGCATCCAGCTGAACGGCTTTTTGATAAATGAGAAGAGCTTTGTCATACTGCTCGCGTTTTTCATAAGCCATTCCCAGCTGGTAAGTCGCAAGAAAATGGTTTTCATCTTTTTCAAGTATTTTTTGAAAGATGTCCTGGGCCTCAGACGATTTGCCCAGACTGTTCAGCGCTAAGCCAAGGCCGCAGAGAACGTCCATATTATCCGGCATCAGCTCTGCGGCTTTCTCAAAGTGAGGGAGAGCCGAGCTCGTAAAGCCGATTTTTTCATAGATCCTGGCAAGATTGATATGGGATTCGAAGTGGTCCGCGTCGAGGCGGAGAGCCTGATTAAAGCTTTCGATGGCTTCCTGGATCTTGCCTAGCTGAAGATAAGAATCCCCTGCTATAAAGTGAATGTCGGGGTTTTCCTTGTCCTGCAGGGCGGCTTGAGGGAAAGAGGAAATGGCCTTGTCATACTCTTTCATATCATAGTAAAGCTGAAACGTCTTGACAGGGATGTCCTTGATAAAAGCGGGCGGTGACTCCACGGCGGATAAAAGACGAAGCGCATTCTCAAAAGCATGTGCGGCTTCCGGGTTTTTTTCAAGATGCATGAGAGCGAGTCCAAGCTGATAATACGCTTCAGCGTGCTCGGGGTTCACCTCAAGGGTTTTTCTGAAGGATTCTTCAGCGTAGTCATATTGTTCAATCTTTACGTAGGCCATTCCCTGGAAAAAGAAAGCCTCGAAAAGGGCAGGGCTTATCTTTGCGGCTTCGAGAAAAGAGTTAAGAGCATCAGGATATTTTTCTTTTTCCAGATAGATCATGCCTATCTGAAAATGAGAAAGGGCATGGTTTGAGTCGATATCGGTTATCTTTTTAAGAGCTTCCATGGCTTCCTCGAGAAGATTCTGGTCCTTGTAGGCCATGGCAAGAGAAAAGCGCGCTTCCGTGTTCCTGGGATCAAGACGGACAGCTGCCTGCAGGGAAGAAACAGCGCGGGGATAGTCTTTTTCCTGTAGGTAGATTTTTCCCAGTTCAAACTGTGCGTCAAAAAAATCCGGTCGCAGGACAAGAGCTTTTTCAAATTCTTCTTCTGCCTCGGTAATTTTCCCTTCGCGACAGAGGCTGAGACCGCTTTCGTAATGCTTGAGAGAATTATCATCAGAAGAAGAAATGAAAGGGACCAGAAAAAAGATGCTTAAAATAGCAAGGCTAAAAAAAACTTTAAGGATTTTTTTTTCCATAAATATATAACATTATAACTTAATTTATCGGAAGAGAGAAATTCATTATGAAGAGATTTTTTAAGAAGCCGGGATATTCCTTACCAAATCAA
>JAFGJP010000258.1 GCA_016929035.1 Candidatus Auribacterota bacterium
GCTGTGAAGATTCTTTACTATAAGACGCTGTATCAGAAGGCCTTTTCCCTTTAATCTCTGCGCAAAATACCGGCGAGATTTTTGCAGTATTTTCCAAAACGGGGTTCCAAAAATTCTGAGCATTCGTCCGGGAAAGTTCTATTGAATAGAACTAACCATAGACAAACAATTAAGGTTATTATATAAGAAAAGCAGTTCTTTCGATAACGACATTGATGGAAGGAATAAGGACAAGGCGGATGTCCATATTGTTTTCATAGATCCGGCTTGCCCTGGTCATCAATTAGTCTAATAATTTTCTTGACAAATAGAGTATTCTTTCTTAAGTTATACCAGTAATATTTATATGTTAACCAAAAAAGAGTGGGATATTCCCACTTTTTTTATTTGAGAGGATAACAAGAGAGCGTTCTGTTATGAATGAGGAACTTATTGCAGTATTTGACCTTATGGAAAGAGAGCGGGGAATCCAGCGTGATACGATCATCAAAGCTATTGAAAGTTCTCTTCTCTCAGCTTCGAGAAAAAGCTTTGGGACTTACAAAAACCCGCAAATCAGCATAGATCCCTCATCAGGAGATATTAAGGTTTACGCAGAGTTTGTCGTTGTCGCTGATAATGAAAAGCCTTCCCAGTATGAGGTCAAGCAGTCTATCGCAAAAAAGCAACACCCCAAACAGAATATCAAGGCAGGCGACGTTGCCCTTATCGAGGTTACACCGGACAACTTTGGACGCATTGCCGCTCAGACAGCCAAGCAGGTCATCATTCAGAAGATCCGGGAAGCTGAAAAGGATGTCATTTATAACGGGTACAAAGACAAGGTCGGGCAGGTTGTTAACGGCATTGTCCGCAGAAAAGAGAAGAACAATGTCATTATAGAACTGGATAAAGCGGAAGCCGTACTCCCAAAAAAAGAGCAGACTCCTAACGAAAAATATCATATCGGTGACCGCCTGAGAGTCCTTGTTATGAGCGTGACGCGTGGCGGAACGCCTGAGGTCGTTGCCTCACGCTCGCACCCGGATCTTGTCAGGAAGCTTTTTGAGATTGAGGTTCCTGAAATTTATGAAAGCACCGTTGAAATAAAAAGGATAGCCAGGGATCCCGGCTACAGGACGAAAATCGCTGTTTTATCCAAAGATGAAAAAGTCGATTGTGTCGGAGCCTGCGTAGGGATGAGGGGGTCCCGTGTAAAAAATATCGTTCGTGAGCTGAATGGAGAGAAAATGGATATCATCCCTTACAGTGATGATATCGTTGAATTTGCGAGGAATGCTCTGAACCCGGCCAAGCTTAAGGCCGTGGATGTTTTCGAAGAAGAAAAGAGGCTGCTTGTCCTCGTGGATAAAAGCCAGCTTTCTCTGGCTATCGGCAAAAGAGGAAATAACGCCAGGCTGACATCCAAGCTTCTTGGGTGGAAGATTGATATCGAAAGCGAAGAAGAATATACGGGAGAGAGGCGCGTTTCGTCCTCAAAGAGGCGAAAAAGAGAGAAAAAACGCGAGATGGAAAACGGCGAGGGCTCACTTGACATACCGCTCGATGAAGTGGAAGGAGTCAACAAAAAGGTCGTTGATTACCTTATAGCCAATGGTTACGATACTCTTAAAAAAGTCGCATCAATGCACGTAGATGTACTTTACACAATCCCAGGCGTTGGCAAGTCGGCTGTAGAAGAAGTCAAGGAAGCCATAGAAAAGAAAGTAAGAGAGCTTCAGGAAGAATGAGAGTTCATGAATTAGCAAAAGAGCTGGGAAAATCATCAAAAGAACTGGTGGATTTTCTCAAAAAGCAGGGAGCTGATGTGAAGAGTCACATGTCTCTGATTCCTGAGGAGTTTCTTGGCATAGCTGAAAAAAATTTTGGAGTAAAGAAAGAGAAGCATCCCGCCGGGGGAACAAAAGAAAAGGTTTCCAAACCATCCACCAGAAAGAAAAAAAAGTCTCCAGAAAAAGAAAAAGCCAAACATGAAATCGTTCAAAAGCTGGCGGAAGAGGTCCCTCTGTCAATAGAAGAGAGAATCGAAGAGGAATATGAATCCCTCTTTGAGGATTCGGAAGAGCGGGTTATTCGGAAAGTCCCCAAAAAACATAAGGTCCAGGAAAAAGAGAGCAAAGAGCCTTTTTTTGAAAGCAAGATTGAGAAGGAAGAATCTGTCAGAATTCTGTCCGGGCCGGTGGAGGTTACACATAATCCAAGCGTCAAAGAGCTGGCCGAAGCCCTAAAGATCGAACCCAACGAGCTGATCTCCAAGCTGTTTTCCATGGGTGTCATTGCCACGATCAATCAAGCCCTTGACGATGATACGGTTGAAATTCTTGCTCATGAAGTGAATACAGAAATCCTTTTTAGGGAAGAAAGCCGAACGCCTCTGATAGATAAGACCGACCTGAGTCTTTTGGTGGAGGAAGCCGAGACTTTCATGGAGCCCAGGCCTCCTGTCGTGACGTTCATGGGGCATGTTGACCACGGAAAGACATCTCTTCTTGACCGGGTTCGTAACTCCGACGTTGCAAAAAGTGAATCCGGCGGGATCACCCAGCATATCGGCGCATCTTGCGTTGAGACGCCGAAAGGGAAAATCGTTTTCCTGGACACTCCGGGCCATGAGGCCTTTACGGCCATGCGCGCGATGGGCGCCAACGTTACAGATATTGTCGTTCTCGTAGTGGCAGCTGATGATGGTATAATGCCTCAGACGGAGGAAGCTCTTGACCACGCTCGTGAAGCCGAGGTTCCTATTATCGTTGCCGTCAATAAAGTCGACAAGCCTGACGCGAATCCTGAGAGAGTCAAAAGACAGCTGGCCGAACGCGGGCTGACGCCGGAAGAATGGGGCGGAGACACGATCTGCGTCAACGTGTCAGCGCTTACAGGAGAAGGGATTGACGCTCTTCTGGACATGATCCTTCTCCAGTCGGAAATTCTTGAACTCAAAGCCAACTCCAAAGGGCAGACTCTCGGGATCATTATTGAAAGCGAGATCAATGACAAGATAGGCCCCATGGCTACGGCGATCATCAAAAATGGAACTCTGAAAAAAGGTGATCCGGTGATTTGCGGAGCCTTTTATGGAAAAGTGAAAAAAATGTTTGATGACAAAGGTCATGTTGCCGAATCCGCAGGCCCTTCAACACCCATCAAGATAATCGGTCTTAACGGAGCGCCGGAATCCGGAACACAGCTGAGAGTTGTTGAGTCAGAAAAGCTTGCCCGCGACATCGGCATGAAGGAAGTGGAGAGAAGGCGCCTTCAGAATCTTGAGAAAAAAGATATCGTGACCCTTGAAAATATTTACAGTCAGATCGAAGAAGGAAAGAAAAAAGATCTGAAAATCATTATTAAGGCTGACGTCAGCGGCTCAGTTCATGCCTTAAGCTCTTCTCTGGAAAAGATCAAATCTGACAAGATCAACGCCAAAATCATTCACAGAGGCACTGGAAGCATCAATGATTCTGATATTATGCTGGCCGACGCTTCAAAAGCTATCGTTGTCGGGTTTCATGTTTCTATCGTACCGTCGGCAGCGGAAATGGCGAAGCAAAATGAAGTCGAGGTCCGGGTCTATGATGTTATTTACACGGTTATTGAAGAGATAAGAAAGGCCATGGAGGGGCTTCTTGAGCCTGAGACCAGAGAGGAATTTATCGGACGTGCGGAAGTGAAGCAAAAGTTCAAGGTCACAAAAATGGGTTTTGTCGCCGGATGTCTTGTTGTTGAAGGCAAGGCGACTTCAACATCATTTGCCCGGGTTTTAAGAGCAGGAGAAGTGATAGCCGGCGAGTGCAGGATTATTTCTCTTAAGCATTTCAAAGATGATGTCAAAGAAGTCAAAGCGGGAAATGAATGTGGAATACGCCTAGACGGTTTTGATGATTTCAAAGAAGGAGATGTTTTCGAGGTTTTTGAAAAGATCCAGAAACGGCTGACCTTGTAGCCGGTCATCCTTATGAAGTTCCTTATGCTCTGGTCATCCGGAGATTTCCAGCAGGCTCATGTTCATTGGTGTTCTACAAGTTTCTTTTGATATCCCTGACTCTTTTTCAATAAAGGATAAAAGGTCGGCATTAAGCAGTCTGAAGAAGAGGCTGCAGAGTACGTTCAATGTTTCCGTGGCGGAGACCGAGCAGATGGACAGCATGACCGTTGGATTTCTGGCTGTTGCCTTTGTCGCCAGCGACAAAAAATATGCATATAGAACGATGTCGAAAATTCTGGCGTTTCTGGAGCGCGAAAAAAGAATTGTTGTCAGAGATGTGAA
>JAFGJP010000259.1 GCA_016929035.1 Candidatus Auribacterota bacterium
GCCTCCAAAAAAGCGCGACACCTGCATCGGGATCTCGGCATAAGAGTAAAACATTTCCGGCAAAACAGCTATAAAAGCAAGAAAAACCGCGCCGGAGAGCGTGATCTTTGTCATCACGTCATTAAAAAAATCCGCCGTGGCTTTTCCCGGCCTGATGCCGGGTATGAAAGCACCATTTTTCCGCATATCATCAGCCCACTGTATGGGATTAAACTGTGTGGCTGTCCAGAAAAAGCAGAAAAAGACGATAAGTACGATATAGAGGATTTCATAAATCCAGCTGCCGGGTGAAAGCTGTGAGCTCAAGGAGCGTATCCATTCAATCCCAACCATGCTTCCCACAGTTGCCGGAAAAAGAAGAATGGATGAAGCAAAAATGATGGGAATAACTCCTGCATAGTTGACGCGGAAAGGGATATACGAAGCCTGTCCACCATAAATTTTACGCCCTATGATCCTTTTTGCGTATTGAACAGGAATTTTTCTTTGCCCCTGGCTCAGCATGATGACTCCGGCTATGACAAAAAGAAAAACAGCCAGCATGATGATAATAAAAAACGGGTGCTTCTGCTGAGGACCTCCCGGTCCCATGGCATGCCAGCCGATAGCAGCCGCTGACGGCAGACCGGAAAGAATATTGACCGTTATGATGATGGATATGCCGTTGCCGATGCCTTTTTCGGTTATCTGCTCACCGAGCCACATAAGAAAGACCGTTCCGGTGGTCAGCGTTACCATGGTCATTATCCTGAAAAACCATCCTGGAAACGGAACGATGATGTGATTGTTGAAATTAGTCGGATCTTCCAGCCACAAAGAAATAAAAAATCCCTGAAAAAGAGATAAAGCAACTGTGCTGTAACGCGTATATTCTGTTATTTTTCTTCTGCCGGATTCACCCTCGCGCGCAAGCTTTTCAAGCGCGGGAATGACGGCTGTTAGAAGCTGAATGATAATGGAGGCGCTGATATACGGCATAATGCCGAGAGCGAACACCGTGGCCTTGGTCATAGCTCCGCCGGAAAACATGTTGATGAAATTAAAAATACCCCCTCCGCCCTGCCGGAAATAATCCTGGAAAAACTGATTCAACATAGCTCCGTCAACTCCCGGAGTCGGGAGGTAGGCACCAAATCGAACAACGGCGATGAGGCCGATAGAAAACAGTATTCTTTTGCGAAGATCAGGAATTTTAAAAATATTTGAAAAAGCTTTTATCATTGTTTGCCACCTGTTATAACAATTTCACCGCCGGCTTTTTTCACTTTCTCCTCAGCTATCTTGCTGAAATACGACGCGTAGATCTTGCACCTGACCTTGATCTCTCCATCTCCAAGGACCTTCACAGGCAACTTTGTGTTTCGAATGATCCCCTTTTCAACCAGATTCTCAGGCCTGATTTCCTGTCCGTCTGCAAAAACGTTGAAATCCTTGACGTTGACAATGGAAAAATGCTTTTTAAACGCATTGATAAAGCCTTTTTTAGGCAGGCGCCTGTAAAGAGGCATCTGGCCGCCTTCAGATCCTCTTCTCAGCGAATAACCGCTTCGAGATCTTTGTCCTTTGTGTCCGCGCGCGGACGTTTTCCCGTGTCCGCTTCCTGGCCCGCGTCCGACAATTTTTCGTCTTTTCCTCGAGCCCTGACTGGGTTTAAGCTCACTCATTATCATTTTAAACTCCCCTTAAATCTTTGACCGTCTGCTTCAACACAAGACTGTCCAGAGCCTTAAATGTTGCTTTGACAACATTGACCTTGTTGTTCGATCCCATTGATTTTGAAAGAACATCCTTGATGCCGGCCAGCTCAATAACGGCCCGCACAGCGGCTCCTGCGATAATACCAGTTCCAGGTCCTGCAGGCTTGAGAAGGACTTTTCCTCCATCATTGACTCCCGTAACGTCATGGGCTATGGTATTTCCTTTATAAGAGATTTCGACCAGGCTTCTTTTGGCTTTCTGGATCGCTTTCCGGATCGCGTCTGAGACTTCATTCGCTTTGCCATAACCGTAACCCACATGCCCCCTTCTGTCTCCGACAACGACCAGGGCGCTGAAGCTGAATGTGCGGCCGCCTTTGACGACTTTCGCATTTCGGTTAATCTCAATGACTCTCTCTTCAAGCTCCTGTGCCTCCTGCAGCTCTTCCTTTTCTTCAAATGCCACTTCGTTCAAGATTGTTCCTCCTTTTTAAACAGCAAGATAATGCTTTTTCTTCCGTATGCCAGCTATCCTGAACCACGTGGGGTTCAGGACCGTAAACCCTGCGTGGTTTATGGCCAGCTACTAAAATTTGATTCCTTCTTCTCTCATCCCGTCGGCGACTGCTTTGATTTTTCCATGAAATTTATAGCCTGCTCTGTCAAAAACTATCTGGCTGACGTTTTTCTCCTTCACCTTTGCGCCGACAAACTTCCCAAAGGCTTTAGCGCGCTCTTTCTTGCTTTTTAGATCCTTGCTAAGGCCGAGGAATTCTTTGCTGAGAGTTGAAAATCCTGTTATGACCTTGCCCTCTTCATCATTCACGAGCTGGATATAAATATTGTTATTGCTCCGGAAGATACAGGCCCGAAGGCGATCAGAAACACCGAACAGTTTTTTTCTGATCCGGATATGCTTTTTTTTCCTTGCTGTATTTCTAGAATTTTTTTTAATCATGATCTTCTCTCTCCCGTTAAGCGACCGTCTTGCCTGCCTTGCGCTTCACATGTTCATCCGCATAACGAATCCCTTTTCCCTTGTACGGCTCGGGAGGATAATAGTTCCGTATGCGCGCGGCCGTATCCCCCACTATCTGCTTGTCTATGCCGCTGACCTGGATCTCGACATTTTTATCCACCTTGATCTCGATTCCCTGAGGGATCGAATGGCGCACAGGATGTGAATATCCGATCTGCATTTCCAGAGTCTTGCCGCTGACATTGGCGCGGAAACCTGTTCCGACAATGATAAGCTTTTTGCTGAATCCTTTTGTAACGCCCTGCACCATATTCGCGACCAGCTTCCGATTGAGCCCATGCAGCGCTTTCATTTTCGGCGTGTCGTCGACACGCGTCAAAATAACAGCATTGTTTTCAATTTTAATCTGAATCCCGTCATTGATCGTTCTCTCGATCTTTCCCCTGGGACCTTCAATATGGATCTTTTGTCCACTTAAATTACACTTGACGCCCCCTGGAATAACAATAGGTAATTTACCGATGCGTGACACCTTATTGATCCTCCTTGTTTCTCTACCAGACCTTGAGGAGAACTTCTCCTCCGATTCCTTTCTTTTTTGCTTCCATGTCTGTCATGACTCCCTGAGAGGTCGAAATAACAGCTAAACCCATTCCTCCGAGGAAAGGCTTAACCTCTTTGTTCTGAAGATAGACACGCCTTCCCGGCCTGCTTATCCTCTTGAGATTATTGAGCGGCTTGTGCTTGCCCTTTCCCTCTTTAAACTCAATACGGATCATTCCCTGCGTTTTGAAGTCAACAACCCGATAGCTTTTAATAAATCCTTTCTCATGGAGAATTCGCGCAACTTCTTTTTTCAAATTCGATGCCGGTATATCGACGCTTGTCTGCCTTGCCCGTATGGCATTGCGGATTCGCGTCAGCATGTCTGCAATGGGATCAGTCATAGTCATAGCGTCTTTTTTCCTCCTGTTTTACCAACTTGCCTTGATCACGCCAGGTATCTTTCCCCAGGAAGCAAGCTCGCGGAAACAAATGCGACACAGGTGAAAGCGCCTCATATAGCCTCTGCTTCTTCCACAACGCGAGCAGCGATTATAGATCCTGACTTTGAATTTCTGAGGCTTTTTCTGTCTTTCTATCAAACATTTCTTGGCCATTGTCAGCTCCTGTTACCTGATGTTTGTCAATATTTTTTGAACCCTACGCGTTTTAAGTTTGCTTTTTAAATGGAAAACCGAAAAGCTCCAAAAGAGCCACGGCCTCATCATCTGTCCGAGATGTTGTCACAACGGTTATGTTCATCCCGAGCGTGGTCTTGACATCGTCAAGATTTATCTCCGGAAATATTGTCTGCTCCTTGATGCCAAAATTAAAATTCCCTCTTTTATCAAACGAATCCCTCTGAAGGCCGCGGAAATCCCGAATGCGAGGGATGGCGATATTGAGCAGCCGGTCGAGAAACTCATACATGATATGGCTTCTCAGCGTGACCTTGCATCCTATAGGAACGTTCTTTCTCAACTTAAAGCCGGCGATGCTTTTCTTTGACCTGGTTATAATTGGCTTCTGCCCGACAATCAGGCTCAGCTCTTTTACAGCTGTATCAAGTTCAGCTTTATCCTGAACAGCCCTCCCCACACCCATATTCACAATGACCTTTTCAATCCTGGGGACAGCCATGACATTCTTATATTTAAACTTTTCTCTCATCTCGGGAATGATTTCTTTTTTATACTTTTCTTTCAGCCTGGGCACCATTCGTCACCTCTTATTTTTTATCCAGAGATTCGTTGCACTTTTTGCAATATCTCAGCTTCTGGTCGTTCTCCATGAGCTTTATGCCGATCCGCGTCCTTTTCTGGCATGAGGAACAGATAATCTGCAGCGTTGAAACAGGCAGGCTTTCTTCGATCTTGATTATCCCTCCCTTTGGATTATCCTGGGTCGGCTTCTGCTTTTTCTCAACAAGGTTGATGTTCTCGACTATAGCCCGATTGATTCCGTGAAAAACCTTGAGAACTTTTCCCTTCTTGCCGCGGTCCTTGCCGCGGATTACCTCGACTTCATCGCCTTTTCTCAGCTTGCACTTCATCGTCGTCCTCTAACCCTTCCTCTCCCTACCTCAAAGAACCTCAGGGGCAAGGGAAATAATTTTCATGAAATTCTTCTCTCTCAGCTCTCTGGCTATGGGCCCAAAAATGCGCGTCCCTCTGGGGTTCTTCTGATTGTCAATAATGACAGCCGCATTGGTGTCAAACCTCAGTATTGTTCCATCTTTTCTGCTGATATCTTTTCGCGTCCTGACAATGACAGCCTGAACTTTTTCACCTTTCTTTACGGCAGAATTCGGAGCCGCTTCTTTAACAGATGCTGTGATGACATCGCCAATCTCCGCTGTTCTTTTTCCGGAGCGTCCGATAACGCTGATGCACTGAATCATTTTCGCGCCGGTGTTATCCGCCACATTGAGATTTGTCCTCATCATTATCATAATATCACCTGCTCCCTGATCATCCTGCCGTTATTCAATTGATGATTTCTCTAAAACATCGATAATCGTCCATCTTTTATTCTTGCTGAGAGGCCGAGTGGGCTTAATAACGACAATATCACCGGTTTTTGCTTTGTTTTCCGGGTTGTGCACCAGATATTTTGTGGTTCTTGTAATCACTTTTTTATAGATAGGATGAATGTAGCGTCGCTCCAGAACCACCACAGCGCTCTTCTGCATTTTATCGCTGATGACTCTTGCTTTGTGGACCTTTTTCTTCGTCACGACTGAGCTCCTTTTGATTGAACTTTGCTTTTCTCCTCGTTCAAAAGAGTTGCAATGCGGGCGATCGCCTTTTTCACTTTTCGTATATTAGCTCTTTTTTCGATCTGTCCCAGCTTGGCCTGACACCGCAAATTGAAAAGCTCCTGCTTCGAATCCGACAGCTTCTTCTGAAGCTCTTCAAATGAAAGTTCCCTAAGTTCCTTTATTTTCATTTTTTTGACCTTTTACCTTTTTACACCTTGTTGACTACAGTGCTTCTCTCCTTATGAAGCGACACTTGATCGGCAGCTTGTAGGAAGCCAACCGAAAGGCTTCCTTGGCGATGGCCTCGGTAACACCCTCCATCTCGAAAAGCATCGTCCCGGGACGGACAACAGCCACCCAGCCCTCGACAGCTCCCTTGCCCTTTCCCATGCGCGTCTCAGGAGGCCTTTTGGTGAACGACTTATGCGGGAATATGCGAATAAAAACTTTTCCGCCCCGCTTGACATGCCGGGTGACGGCAATTCGCGCAGCTTCTATTTGTGTATTTGTAATCCAGGATCTCTCAAGAGCCTGAAGACCATACTCTCCAAAGCTGACCTTAACGCCTTTGGAGGCTTTCCCTTTCATGGAGCCTCTCTGCGACTTTCGGTACTTGACTCTTTTGGGCATTAACGGCATATGATGTTTCCTCCGCGTTTATGATTTCTTTTGAATCTCTTCAGACCGCTCACGATGCTTTTCTTTCAAGACTTCACCCTTATACACCCAGACCTTGATGCCGATAAGGCCGTACGTTGTTCTGGCTTCAGCAAAGCCGTA
>JAFGJP010000260.1 GCA_016929035.1 Candidatus Auribacterota bacterium
GAGTGCGCTTTGCGCACAGACGATTATCACTATTCACCACGAAGGAACACGAAGAAAAACGAAGATCCGCACTCCGTGCGAATCCGTTAGTCGCAACATGATTTTTGATAAGCTTAATCAAATCAGGTAGCCTGACGTGTTCACCAGCGCACTTTATCTCTTTGACTCCTTGCTCTTATATCGTTATTATATCAAGACCCGCATTACTTGTTGAAATGAATTGCGAACAGTCATTCTTACTTGTTAGGTGAATCCATGAAACGATATCCGGCGCTGACCGCCTTTTTTTTGTGCCTGTCAGGCATCCTTGCAGGAGCCTATCTTGTCTCTCTCCCTCCAGGGTTTTCCCTGATCCTGATTTTTTTTCTTTTCTTCATCTTCTCTTTTTTCCTTCAAAAAAAAAGCACTCAAAAATCATTTTACCTTCTTCTTTTTCTTGTCGGCATGACGATCTTTTATTTCAGGAGCCTGCGGCAGCAATCGCTGTTCTCCTGTCTCCGCCCCAATCTGGGAAAAGACATACAGGTAGAAGGAACTATTGATGAAATCGTCAATTCTTCGAAAAAAAATCAAGCGGTTATTCGGGTCAACTCCATCAGGAACAAAGACCTTTCATGCTTTTCTCCTGATTTGAAACTGCTCGCGTTCTTTCCCCGGGACACATTGTCTCAGGCGTCTCCTGGAACATCGGTTTCGCTAAAAGCAAAGGTCTCTCTTTTCCATGCCACGGACATACGCTCTTTTTCGTTTTTCGCAAAAAAAATCTCAGGCCTGGCTTTCATCAGAAAAAAGTCCCAGGTTCGCCTACATCGCTTTCAATATGAAAAAAGCTTTTCTGAAAAATTACGTTCGGTGATCAACAAGCGTCTCGAAAAAATCCTCTCACTGGGATTGACGCACCCGGATGCCAGGGACATCCACCTGGCCCTCATGCTGGGAGAAAGAGCAGGACTTTCAGGCACGATACAGGAGCAGTTCAAAAAAACAGGAACATTCCACATTTTTTCCATCTCCGGTCTTCATTTTGCAACGGTTATCTTCTCCTTTCTTCTAATCTTAAAGATGTTCCGGTGCGGTGAAAACGCACGCTTCCTTCTTCTGACAGGATTTGCCCTTCTCTACCTCTTCATCACCCGTGCTCGCATTTCCTCAATCAGGGCGTTTGTGATGATGCTTGTCCTCCTGACATCGAAAAAACTATACCGGGATTACAATCCTTTGAACGCTCTGGGCGTAAGCGGCCTTGTTTTTCTTATCCACAACCCCTTTCAGCTGTTCGCCGCCGGATTTCAACTTTCGTTCTCAGCTGTTCTTGGTCTTACAACTATGAATTCCTGGATAACGGACAAATGGGATGGCCTTCTCGCCACCCGTTTTGAGCGGCCGCGCAGCAACTCCCTTCTTCGAAGCCTCTCAAGAAAGACACGGCTGGCTTTCACGGCAAGTTTTTCAGCATGGGCCTTCACCGTTCCGGTTCTTCTTTTCCACTTCCAGGAGTTTTCCCTCCTTGCCTCACTGGCGAATGTCGTTATCATCCCCCTTGTTTATATCGCTATTCAGCTGGGTGTTCTGTCCGCCCTGACAGGCCTTGTCCTTCCGTATTTCTCGATAATTATCAATCTTCTCTCTCAAGGGTCCCTCGTGATTGTCCTCGCCGTGGTCGATTACTTTTACTCATCAGCCTTCTTCATTGTACGCGGGGATAAAAAAGCGGCCTTGTTCATCGCCCTGGCCGCCGCGGCCTTTGTCGCCTTTTATCTTTTGCGTGAGCATAAAAATGAGCGGAATAAATCTGGCATGATTCACGTCTAACTCCTCAAATAATGCTGGCGAAATCCCCGTTTTTTATGCATAATTTTTTAAAAATAGAGGGAACTTCTATCCAAAAACTATGTCCAAAGACTATTGCCCTGAAACAGGACAAACCCAATATCTCTGGAGGACGACATGAAAAGGATTCTTTATTTATTTGCCGCAGGCCTATTTCTCTTTATCTCCGCATTACCCTATGCCTCTCTCGCACAACCTGAAAAAACCACGGCACCGAACGAGCAGGCTCAGCTTCAGACCCTGACTGAACAAAAGGTTTATATTCCCTATGAAAACCTTAAAGATGTTCTTGAAAAGAAGGATAAAGGCATTTTTATCCCCTACTCGGACTTTATCCAGCTGTGGGAACAGGCGACAAAAAAGCCGCCTGAAAAACTTCTTCCGCCTCCTCCCATTGATGCGGCGATCATTCATGCTCACTATAAAGGCACCGTCTTCGAGGACACGGCGGAATTTCATGCGGAGCTCAGGATATCGGCGCTCAAGGAAAAATGGTCAAAGATTTTTCTTAATATGAAAGACATCGCCGTCACTTCTCTCTCCCTCGACAGTCAAACGCCTCTTCTCAAGCCGGTCGACGGCGGCATGGAGCTTGTTCTCCCGGAAAAGGGAGATTACATCCTGCAAATGGATTTTTCCGCCCGCGTTGATGCTCAGCCGGGAAAAAAATTCATCAGCTTTCAAATCCCTTCATCCCCTCTGACGAAGATCGACATGACTCTCCCAGGAAAGGACCTTGATGTCAAGATCACACCCATGCTTTCGAAAAAAAGCAGCGTTATCGGGGAAACCACAGAATTTTCAGCATTTCTGTCGCCTGAAGGCAAGGTCAATATCAGCTGGCTGTCCAAATCAGTGGAAGCAAAAACAGGCCGCTCCCTTATTTTTGCCAAGCTGTCGTCTGTCGTAATGGTCAAAGAATCCGTTTACCTGATGAACACTCAGTTCGGCTTGTCTGTCCTGCAGGCCAAGACAGATACCTTCAGGATTAAAATGCCGGCGGATCTCAGCCTTGTCAGCGTAGACGGGAAAAACATCAAGGACTGGGACCTTGGCGACGACGGAGTGCTGACAGTCACCCTCTACGAAAAAATAGACGGCGATTACGCTTTTTCTATCAATACGGAAAAATATCGTGATGTGGAAGAAAAGACTTTTGACGTGCCCCAATTTGAAGTGATGGATGCAAAAAGGGAAGACGGCGAGATCATCATAAAAGCCGATCCCTCTCTCCGCGTTCAGGTCGGAAAGAAAGATAAGGTCACGCAGATCGATCCTAGCGAGCTCAAAGGAAAGATCACTCTTGGAGAATTTGTTTCAGCCTTCCGCTATTTCAGGCGTCCATTCCTCGTGCGCCTGAACGTCTCAAAAATACAGCCCCGGATCACGGCCGAGCAAAACATCCTCATCTCTTTTAAAGAATCTCTCATCGACTATCAGTCTGATGTTCATTTCAAAATCAAGGACGCCGGCGTTTTCAAATTTCGCTTTCTCCTTCCCGAAGGATTTCGCGTCGTCGACGTCGGCTCTGAAGAAAACGTGGACAGCTACTCTCTTTCTCAGGAAAACGGGCAGAATATTCTCACGGTCGTCTTGAAAAACAGGGCCTTGGGAGACTTCGTTCTTCCCATTCACCTTGAATCCGACAAGGAGGACAGGGATATTTCCCTGGCTCTGCCCAAGCTCCAGTGTCTTGACATTGAAAAAGAAGACGGCATCATCGCGTTCTCCATCAGAAAGAACCTGAAGCTTTCCACAGGGGATATCAGATCCCTTCGGCCCATTAGCCTTGAAGAACTGCAATCCCTCGGGATTCATGTCATCGACGACAGGAATGAAATTGCCGCCGGATACAGGTACGCCACTTCGGACTACTCCTGCTTCCTTCAAATCGAAAAAAGAGAGACCAAGATCATCGCCCGCGTGGAGAGGAACGTGGATATTGAAGAAACGGCCATGAAGATCGTCGACATTATCCGCTATGAAATCCTTTATGCTCCAACGCGGCTCTTCAGGGTCGAAGTCCCCGAGTCGATCGGAAAGAACGCTGTCATAACCGGGGATAACATCAAAGAAAAGAGATATTCTGTAGACGAAAAAACGAAGAATGGAATCTGGGAGGTCGAGCTTCACGCGCCAACGATGAACCAGTTCACGCTAGGCGTCAGCTTCGAGAAAAAGCTGGAATCCATCAAAACAGGCGAAAAACGGACGATTCCTGTTCCGGATATCCGCATTCTGGATGTGTTCAATGAGTCGGGGTTCGTTTCTGTGATGAAAAGTCCGAACCTCCAGGTGGAAGCCAAAGAAAACAATCTTGAGCCGATCGATGCCAAGGAGCTTCCTTCCGGCATGGACCGCACCCGATCTGTTCTGTCCTTCCGATACCTCAGCCATCCCTATTCTCTTGTCATAGAAACAACAAAGCATGAATATGAAAAAATACTTGATGCCATTGTCAACCAGGCCCACTTTGATATTGTTGTTTCCAAAGAAGGCATAGCCAAGGCAGAGGGTGTCTTTAAAATACAAAACACCAACAGGCAAAGCCTGGAACTCAGGATGCCCGAGGGCACGGATAAGATCTACTCGGTATTCATATCAGGAAAAAAAGCCAGCATTTCCAAGGGGAGCACAGAATGGGCGAAGATCGTTATGCTTCCCAAAGATATCGCGCCGGGAAGCGAGTTCACCCTTAGGATAATCTACGAGTCGCGCTTGAAAAAAGATTTTGGATTCTTCGGCGGCATCCGCATCGAGAACGCTGAGATCAAAGACGTTCCATGCTCCAAAACAACATGGAGGCTTTATCTTCCTCATGATTACAGCTATATCTACATGCACGGATCAATGAATCCCGCGAGAGGCGATGATTATGCCTTCCAGAACGTTAATTCAACAATCCCTTCGCAAAGAATATACAGTGAACAGTCTGTCAGCTACAGCGAAAATCAAATCCTCCAGCAGAACGATGAAAAATCGCTTTACGGTCTTGATGTGGAAATCGTCCGTGAAGGACAGCTGTACTTTTTCTCCAAGCTGGATAAGGAGGCTCATCTCAGCATTCTTTTTGTCAAAAAAGCCGTTATGCTGCCCTTCAGCCTGATCATCGTCGCGCTGACGGGATGGCTGCTGACCCGCGTGGCGTGCCACAAAAGCCTTTCGAAGACAAAAGTTATCGCTGTTTCCATAGCCGCGGCCTTTTTACTGAGAATTTTTGTTCCCCAGGGATTTAAATACTTCGCCTCACTGCTGATATTCGGCATTGCCCTTGCGGGAGCTGCTCTTGTCTTCCTTTTCCTGCGCGAACAGAAAAAGCTTCCGCTGAAGGCTGCCGACAAAAAACCGGAAGGAACCATACAATCATAAGGAGAACAGGGCAATGAAAAAAATAGTCTTTCTTCTGTTCCTCGCTTCAGTCCTTTGTTCTCCGGGACATTCACTTTGTACTGATGTCCTGCAGGATAAGGACAGGGCCAGGGAAACAGTTATCTTTATACCTGCTGATGAGATGAAGACTGTCCTGGATATGGAAAAAGAAGGCATCTTTGTATCCTACGACGAATACAGACAACTTTATGAAAAAGCCAGGCAACATTACGAAAAAGGGCTTTCCCAGATCGAAACGCCTGAAGAGGTCAAGGCACCTGTTATTGTGCAGGCCGATTATTCAGGGACTATTGCCGGCGATCTTCTGAAAATAACATCGGTCTATAAAATCGTTAAAAACGGCGCGGGCCCGGAAAAGCTGGAGCTTTCCCTGCGAAACGTTCTTTGCTGTGACGCGCGGCTCAATGGCAAAAAGGCCCAGATATACGAAATGTCCGGAAGCCCCTGGGTCATTCTGCCTGATAAAGGTCATTACGAGCTTGCTGTGGATTTCTTTGTCCCTGTTGATCTTCAGGATAAGCAGGGCTTTGTCTCCTTCCATATCCCCAGGGCACTTTGCGGCAGCATCCGCCTGCAGACAGAGCCGTTCTATGACGTTCACTTTGAGAATGTTCTTTTTTCTTCGCGAAAAGCCGGTGCCGGCAAAACAGATTTTTTTGGCTTCATCGGCTCGCTTGAGACGCTGAATCTGGAAATCAGCAACATGAGGTCATCGGGCGAAGAAAACGTCAGGGTCTCTTCCCTGGAAACACACAGCGTTTTCCTGAGAAACGACCTTGTTGAACAGGCGGCTGAATACCTTTTAAGCGTTGAAAACGGCGAGATCGGATCCATTGACATCCTCCTCGACAAAAAAACCCATATTTTCGAAGTCGCCGGCAAAGGAATCTCCACATGGACAAGAGAAGAAAAGGATGGACGCGACATCCTTCACGTCACGTTTCACGTCCCCGTCAGCAGAAAGGCTTCTCTTTCTCTGAAAACCTACAGCTATCCTGATGCGGAGAGCGCCTTTTTTCATGTATCTGACGCGCAGGTCAAAAACCTTTTTTCAAGAAAAGGAGCTCTTTCAGTCTATTATGATGAAAGCATCCGCATCGATGAGGAAAAAATCCGCTACCTCCGCACTTCCCGTGAAGGCTCGCCGGAGAAAACGCCCCTGCAGAATTATGTTCACTACAGGACATACAGGATTTTCAATCTTCCTTACGAGATCATGATCTCTCGCCTTGACGCGTCCCGCAAGACCTGTATCGTTCAAAACAACCAGGTGGAGCTGGGGCTTCCGAAAATCCGGTTTCAATCGGAAATCTCCCTTTCCGAGATTCCCCAGGGACTGACGCATTTTGTTTTCCGCACGCCTTCCAGCTATCACTTAAGAGATGTTTTTGCTGCTGTCAACGATCATCCGGCCAAGGAATACCATGAGCAAAAAGAAGAAAAACTTATTATTAATATCAGGCACCCTGTCTCTTCAAGAGATACAGTCACCTTTTTCATGACCTTCGAACATTATCTTGACGAAGGGTCTCTCAGAAATGCATCACAAAACGTCGAAATTCCCATTTTGTCTTATGCTGATCCGGGAAAGATGTGCGGCACGCTTCATCTCACGATGGACAGCGAACTCCTGCTTGAAGACATCGTCGTGAAAGGGTATCAGCCGTCAGAGATCATGCTTTACGAATCCCGGGATCAGAAACAGGGAATAGCTCTTGACTACGAGTTTCGCATCCTCGACCCCAAGGGCTCTCTCAGGCTTTCTCTGCGAAAGGCGGAGCAGACGGCAAAGACAGTCACCTATCTGGCGGTCGACGAGGATCTGCTCAAAGCGCACACCTATATCCTGTACGAAATCGCGGCAGGCTCCCAGGACAGTTTTCTCTTTGCCATCCCTCACTGGGACGACAGCAAGATCAACATCGAGGGAAGCCGCATCAAGGAAAAGAAAAAAATATCTTTTGATAAGTTTCAGGAAAAAGTCAAACTGGCCCCCCCTGTGAACCTTGCGGGATATGATATCTGGAATGTCATCCTGCAGGAAAAAACCGCGCAGTCATGCCTGATTGAAGTCAGCTATCAGAAAAAAACGGGAGCCGAGGAAGCCCTTGAGGATGTTCCCCAGGTCGTCCCTCTCGGGGTAGTGAATGATACGGGATACATCGTCCTCGAGGCCGGCAGAAACATCGAGATCGTCACAGAAAAAAAGGCTCTCAATGAAATCGAGATCCATGAGATCCCCAAATGGCCGGCCTATAGTTCTTCAAACCGCATTATTGAATCACTGCGCTATTTTTCAAGGCCTTTTGCGTTCCGCCTTGGCATCAGCAGAAAAGAAGAATCCCCTGTGCTTGCCTCTTTTGCCCTCAAGGAAACGCTGGCCTACACGTTTGGAAAAGACTCCGATATCTTTTTTGAATGCGGCTATGTCATCAGAAACACAAACCTGCAGTTCCTTGAGATCGCGCTTCCCGAGGGCTTTGTTCTCTGGGGAGCCACGCTTCAGGGAAAGGGCATCAAGCCAAGAAAGGAAAAAGATCAGGTCCTTCTCATTCCTTTGCCTGTTGACAGCAGCGAGGACATCTCTCTCCGGCTGACCGGCCATATCGAACGCGACAAGTCAGCTCACATGTGGGAATCTCTGGAATTCCAGGGTCCCCGGCTATCTATCCCCTGCCTGGAGTCAAGCCTCTCTCTTCATTATCCTGAAAATTATGTCCTCTTGAATATTGACGGAAACTTCGAAAAGTATCCTGAGCTTTACGCGCAGAGCCCTGTTCTCTTCTCCCTCTTCTCAAATCTGTTTTCCTCCTTTGGAAAAAACTTGAGACATCTGACAGGCCCGGCTCTGCTTTTCCATGCCAAGTCAAGCAAAGCCAGGGCAGTGGCCTACAGGGAAATGCAGAAGCAGCAGCGGATGCTGATGGAAGAAGACATGATGCAGACAGGCGATGATGAAGTCATGATGGAAAAAAGCAGAGAGCACGCGGCGTACCCGGCAAGAGGGCTTCTCAGCTTTTCCGAGCAGGAGGAAGCGGATTCAGAAAAGCAGATCCAGGCGCTAAAAAAATACACAAAGAAAAAAGGCATTCTTTCTCTGAATATCACTATGCCGAAAGAGGGGCTGTCCGTCAATACCGAAAAACTGTGGGGCAACAGCTGTCTTCAGGCGACATTTATGTCTCACAATTGGAGAAAATCCTTAAGCTTTTTTGCAACCTTTGTTTTTCTTTTCCTCGGCTTTTACGTCCAGAAGAGAAAGATCATGAGCCCGCTTGGCTTCTTTCTGACAACAGCTGTTTTTTTCACCCTCCTCCCACTCAGCATGCTGAAGTCCCTGACATTCCTTTTCAACGGCGCTGTTCTCGGAGCTGTCATCTACGCAACTGTTCTTCTGATGCAGTTCATCCTGAAGTCCGCCGTCCAGAAGGGAAGTTTTTCTCTCTTCTTGATACTTTCTTTAATGACGATTATGACATCTTCCCGCAACTGCACCGGTGCTGAAAGCCGTCAATCATTTCCGGACGTCAGCGTTTATATTCCTTATAAAAACGGCGTGCCGACTGAAATAAGAGGAAACGAAAAAATCTATGTTCCAACA
>JAFGJP010000261.1 GCA_016929035.1 Candidatus Auribacterota bacterium
ACATCTTTCTCGAATGTCCTCTGGATTTTGTAGGGATTGTCAAAAAAATGTATTATTTCCCTGTGGCGCGCATTATGGTGCGCATGGTTCTTGAAAGAGACGTGCCCTTCAACAGCCTTCCGGAATATGCCCCGCGCCTTTTAACCCAGGATGATCTGAAAGCCGCCTTTGATCTTTATGAAAAAGTCGCCGGCGACGCCAGGGGTTTTGACGCCATGCAGTTCGTAAGAGGAATTTACTATGGCATAGAAATCGACGGCCGTCTGGTCTCCATGGCAGGCACTCAGACCATAAGCCCCAAATATATGACGGCGACGGTCGGCAACGTGATTACGGATGAAAATCACAGGGGTAAAGGATACGCCATGGCCTGCACATATTTTTTAGCCCGTGATCTAAAAAAACAGTTCCGCTGCATCACGATCAACTCAAACAGGGGAAACAAGACGGGTATCCATATTTACAGGCGCTGCGGTTTTGTCAAGGAAATCGAGTACTTTGAAGGCGAAGGCAGCAGGAAGGAGAACTGAAATTGGTTGATATCCTTTCCCAGGAAGAAGTGGATGCGCTGCTTACGGCAGTCGGTGACGGGGAGCTCCCGGTCGATGAAGACACCGGGGAGGAGACCACCGGGAAGATTGTCTCGCGCTATGATTTCAGAAGGCCTGACATCGTTTCAAAGGACCAGATGCGGACACTTCAGATGCTGCATAAGACCTTCTGCCGCTATCTCAGCACAACTCTTTCCACTTATCTCAGAACCGTTATCGAAGTCAATCTTGTCGCCGTGGATCAGCTGACCTACGGCGAGTTCAATATGTCTCTCTCCAACCCGACATATATCAGCATATTCAGCCTGGAGCCGCTGGAAGGACGAGGCGTTCTGGAAATCAACCCAGTGCTTGTTTTTTCTCTCATCGACAGGCTTCTTGGCGGAGCCGGGTATCCGCCAACGGAAGTCAGGGTCTTAACGGATATCGAGCAGTCCATCATCGACCGGGTAATAAAAATCTTTATCGAAGGGCTTAACCAGGCATGGAAGCATGTCGCTGATTTTAATTTTCGCGTTACGGATTCAGAAGTCAATCCGCAGTTTGTCCAGGTCGTGGCGCCCGGTGAAACTGTTATCCTTGTCACCCTCGAGATGAAAGCCGGAGAAAGCAGCGGCATTATCAGTCTGTGCTTTCCTTTCATTTTTATAGAACCCATCATGAGTCGGCTGAGCGCACAGCACCTTATGGCCGCGACAAAAAAACGCACAGAGGAAAACAAGTCAGACTCTATAAAGAAAAATCTGGAGAAAAGTCAGCTGCTTGTTTCATGCAAGCTCGGAGAAAAGCCGCTGACGATAAGAGAGATCCTTGAGCTTAAAAAGGGCGACGTCATTGTTCTTGACTCAAAGGTCACCAGCCGCCTTATCGTTGAAATACAGGGAAAAGAAAAATTTCTCGGGATACCGGGTATCATCGGGAAAAAGAAAGCCGTCAGAATTATGGAGGTCTTAAAGGATTAATGAAGGAGGAAAAATAATCATGGGCGAAGAAGAAGCCAAAGCAGCCGAAGAAACACAAAAAGGTGATGCTGCAGCGACACAGGAAGAAGACGGAAAAGCCACCGGACAGCCGGCAAAGTTTGCGCCTCTTCCTGAGGGAGACTCAACGGGCAAGAAAGTGGAGAACCTTGACCTCATCCTCGACGTATCGACAAAAGTCACTGTTGAGCTGGGACGCACGCAGATGCTCATCAAAGATGTCCTCAACATGAATATTGGCAGCGTCATTGAAATCAACAAGCTCGCGGGAGAGCCGGTTGATATTCTTGTCAACGACAAACTCATTGCAAAGGGTGAAGTTGTTGTGATCAACGAAAACTTCGGCGTCAGAGTAACCGAAATCCTCGGGGCAGAACAGAGGATAAAAAAGCTGGGCAGTAAAGACCAGGAATAAACTATCAGAACACCTTACACGTTTTTTTAGTTCTGCTTCTTTATCATCATCGAGTTGTATGATAAGGTTGATTAAATATTTAATGTTGTTTTTGTTTCTTTGTCTTCTCATACTCGTTACAGACTGGCCCTGGATACTGTATTTCAAAAATGGTTTTCCCTATCACTGGGACCCGCCGTTTCATGCGTGGAAACTCAAACTTGTCGCAGACAATCTCCTGAATGGCCATCTGCTTCCTCCGGGCTGTAATTCAAACTGCTTTTTTCCATATTCTTTGACTCTTTATTTTGAAGCCCTGCACTGGCCTCAATCAGTTATCACGGCTTTTTTTCTGCTGTTCACACAAAATGCCGTGCTCATTTACAACATTGTCCATCTTCTCTTCTGGGCGATGTCCGGCCTTTGTTTTTATCTTCTTCTTAAAGAATTAAAATTTACTGAAATCGGCTGCCTATGGGGCGCCAGCATTTTCAGTATTCTTCCATACAGGATAAGCTACCTGGTAGAATTCAACATGCAGCAGTGCTTCGGGCTGATTTTGATCTTTCTTTTTCTTATCCGTTTTCTGAGATCCCCTTCCTTGTTTAATGCTTTCGGCCTGGCTCTTTCCTTCTGGCTTCAATCCATCAGTGAACTCTACCAGGCAATGATTTTTGTCATAAGCTCGCCTTTTCTGATGCTGCCTTTGATGATAAAATATCTGCCTGAACATTTTAAAAAGCCTTCCTTCTATTTCAATATTTTTCTTGCCGGAACCTCTGGAGCCCTTCTCTGCTTGTATTTTTTAACGCCTTATTATATTCTTCATGATTTTTCTAAATTCTCCAGAACCCTGATGGAGGTCGAAAAACATTCTCTTGAACCCTTGTCTTACCTGCTGACACCGGCAGGAAAATGTTTGCTTCCTTTTGTCAAAGCCCGTCATGACGAACTCTCCGTTTATCCGACTCTTCCTGTTCTAGCAGGCGCCTTTCTCTATGCTTTTTTTTCACGGCTGATTTTTAAAAAAAAGCAAGAAACGGCCCGGAACTGGAAAGAAACTGTTTTTCATGCGGCCAGAAGACTGCGTCTGGGTATCGTTATTTTGCTGTGCGTCCTGTTCGTGTGGATCTCGCTTTCCCCGTCATTTTTCCCACGGGAGCATTATCATGCTATTATTTCTGCCCTGCTGGTCCTCTGGCTTTCTCTGTCTTTGCTTATCACTTTTCATTTTCAAAAAGAAGACAATATGCAGCGGGTCTTCTTGAGGGGATTCGGTTCTGCTTCCATATTTTGCTTCATCTTAAGCTTTGGCCCTGATATCAATACCGGGAATATGGCGTGGAGCTGTCAAAATTACATTTATTTGAAATCCTATTTCAATATCTTTTTGCTCAGCGGGATGCGTGTCGTCTCAAGGTTTGGCATCATGGTTCTGATCTATCTTGTCATAGCCTCCATATCTGGATGGGAAACGCTCTTTTCAAAAATGAAAAATTCCGGCAGGTGGTTATGGCTGATTTTATTATCCGTTGTCCTTTATGAAAACCACGGCATTTATAAAAATTTTGTAAGAATTGAATACCCGTTGCACAGCCAAGCTCTTGAAGTTCTCAGCCAGAGGCCGTCCTCGCCTCTTTTGATCCTTCCTTTCAACGATAGATGGAATGACAGTTTATATATGTTTCAAATTGCAGGCTCATCTCGTCCTCTTCTTTACGGATGGGGAGGTTTTTATCCTGCATTGCAGAAGGAAATGCTCGCTGCTTATAAGAGAAACCTGGATTCTCTGCTGGATATTATAGAGAAAATCTGGCCTGACCCGTTATTGCTTCTGGATAAAGCTCCTCGATATCGACACAAATATTCAGCAACAAACGATAAGAACAACCTGGAAAAAAGCTGTATTAAAATCGCCGAGGACAGACGATTTGCCTTATATTCATTAGACTTCTCCGAGGGCCCTTATCATAGCTATGAAAGAATGACACGCTCCGATTATTTAAGAAAGTATCCTTTTCTTTCATTTGAAGCTTTTCTCAAAGAAAAGACCGATAAAAAGGTCCTGGCACGGATCAGCGTCAATGACCGATTGCTGAAAGATATCCGTATAACTTCAGCCGTGCAAACGTTTAATGTGCATATACCAGAACATTCTCTTCTTGACGTTTATCCCAACGTGATAAAGATCCAAACAAGTGACAAAGAAATATTCTTCATCAAGAGCTTTAATCTTAAAGAGACAGAAGATCGTCCTTCCGGAAAGGATCTTCCTGCCAAATAAGCCTCTTGGGAAAAAGACTTCATGTCCTTCATGATCTTCATGGTCATTTTTTCTCTTTACCCGCCTCCGCAAAAGCCACGGCTATGAGGCCGTGGACGTGAGTCACGTTAGGGACGCGACAACGTCCCTTCACGGGATGAAGCAGGAAGGGTATCCCGCCGTAGTGCACCTTAGGTGCACGAAGGCGGATACTCTTCGGCGAGGTGTCACCGAGCCGAAACGTGAGGTGCCACAGTGGGATACCCTACGTGGTGTCCCGTAAGCCCGTGGGGTTCCACATTTTCTGTGCCTAAAATTCAATTGAACTCCTGCATAAAATAATATAAGTTAATCCAGAGAATTCATGAAAAATGAAGAAAAAAAAATACGCATTGATCAAATGATCGTCGAAAAGAATCTGGCCGCCAGCCGCGAAAAGGCCAGATGCCTCATCATGTCAGGCGCCGTCAAAGTCAACGGGGAAAGGGTGCTGAAACCGGGAAAGATGATATCTTCTCGCAGCAAGGTCACCCTTAAGGAAGCACCTCGTTTTGTCAGCCGCGGAGGCGATAAGATCGACGGCTTCTTTCATGACCATTGTCTCGAGATCAAAGACAAAGTCTGCCTGGACATCGGCTCATCGACAGGGGGATTTACTGATTGCCTTTTGAAAAGAGGAGCAAAAAAAGTCTATGCCGTTGACGTTGGAAAGGGCCTGATCGACTGGAAACTCCGGAACGATCCGCGCGTTGTTCTTCTGGAAGAAATAAACGCAAGATATTTATCACAGACAATCATTCAGGAAGTATGCGACATCGGGGTCATTGATGTTTCTTTTATATCTGTTGAAAAAATCATCCCATCAGTATATAATTTGATATCTTCTGGGGGCTTCCTTCTCGTGCTTGTGAAGCCGCAGTTTGAAGCCGGGCGTGAGAGTGTCGGAAAAGGCGGCATTGTTAAAGATGCGCGCGTGCACCAAAAAGTCATTGAAAGGGTAAAAGCCTTTTCAGAAAAGCAGGGATTTACGGCACTCGTTCATTATCCTTCCCGCATCAGGGGAAGCAAAGGGAATCAGGAATATTTCCTTCTGCTTCAGAAGCATGACTCAGGAGAACCAGGAAACCGCTAGGAAGACTCGTCATGAAAATAAGAAAGTTTGGCATTCTTTACAACAGGCAGATCTCCCAGGCAAAATCCATGGCTGACGAACTGTCAGTGTACATCGCAGGAAAAGGATATCCTGTTTACTGTGAAAGTCGGCCACGGGCAAAAACAATGAAACATATCAAGATTCTGTCCCGCAGGTCGATTATTTCCAGAAGCGACATGAT
>JAFGJP010000262.1 GCA_016929035.1 Candidatus Auribacterota bacterium
AAAGCACTATTTATCCTGAGCCATTCGACTTTGCTCATGACAAGCTTTGTCGAAGGACCTTGAACTATCGACTATCCACTACCGACTATTGACTATTCTTTGAAAATCTTCTTATACTCCCCATAGCCCTCTTTTTCCAGGTCTTCCTTTGGAATGAACCGAAGGGCGGCGGAGTTGATGCAGTACCTCAGTCCTGTTGGCTGTGGTCCGTCGTCAAAAACATGGCCAAGGTGAGAGTCTCCATGCTTGCTTCTCACTTCAGTTCTTACAGATAAAAGACTTCTGTCTTCCTTTTCGACAATATTTTCCGAATCCAGAGGTTTTTTAAAACTCGGCCATCCTGTCCCGGAATCAAATTTATCAAGGGAACTGAAAAGAGGCTCACCTGTGACAACATCCACATAAATGCCTTCTTTTTTATTATTCCAGTACTCATTCATGAAAGGACATTCTGTTGCTTCATTCTGAGTAACGTCATACTGAATACCTGTCAGCTTCTTCTTCAGATCTTCGGAAGATGGCTTAGCGTACTGTCTCTCTTTATTCGTGATCTCACTTTTCATCTCATCACCCCACGCTTTTTCAAGAAACCGGTCCCGTCCTGAACCTTTTCTATAAAACTTATAGTGAGTGGGATTTGTTTTATAATAATCCTGATGATAGTCTTCTGCCTCATAGAACATTGAAGCCGGTAGGATTTCTGTCACAATGGGTTTATCAAACCGTCCGGATTTTTCCAATGCCTTTTTTGATTCACCGGCCTCTTTTTTTTGTTCTTCGTCATGATAAAAAATGGCTGATCTGTAATGCGGCCCCCTGTCCACAAACTGTCCGCCGGAATCCGTAGGATCGATCTGCCTCCAGAAAATATCAAGAAGCTGACTGTACGTGATAATGGAAGGATCATAAGTGATCTGAATGACTTCCACGTGACCTTTTTTAGCATAATCATCATAAGTGGGATCTTCACCTTTCCCTCCCATATACCCGGAAAGAACTTCTTTGACTCCATCGTACGAGTCAAAGGGCTTTACCATGCACCAGAAACAGCCGCCTGCAAACGTCGCTTTCTTAAGATTCTCTTCTGATGACACGCTTCTTACTCCCGAAATAATCATAACTAATGGTATTGCAAGAAAATACGAAATAAGTGGCAATGTTTTCAATGTTTGGCCTCCATAGTTGTTCTTCTTAATATAAAAACAATCATAGAATGCCTTTATTCATAATTGTGAACGCAGGATAAAGGTAGGTTTTAAATTTTTGTTGTCAGTTGTGAGGCGTCTTAAGTCTCGTTTTCTTTTGTTTCCGACTTGGGCAACCGTTCTATGACGATTATGCAGAATCGTCTTTTATCGTCCATAGACAATACATACAGATCCTCTCCAACTTTCCCAATACAGTCTAACAGATTATATCGGGGATCTATCTTCTTCTCATAAATGATGTTATAGACCAACTCATCATCTGGTTCGAGCCATACGATCCCTTCCGGGCCCAGGCAGACAACCTGTCCGTCTTTCTCTCTGTAAATAATCTCCAGATCTTTTACATAGGTCTCTTTAATATCGCATATATCTTTTCCCATAAAACGATAGCCGTAGTAATCTTCATTCCGAAAAACAACCATATCCTTCTCCTTTTCGACAAAAACAGGAATTCCGGAATAGGGAATACGTGCATATCTTTTGCCGTCGATCGTTGACCATACTCTGTCGCCGCCGTTATAGTAAAAAACACGTCCGGACTCGAAATCAACAAGTGGAAGACAGGCCAGCTTTCCGGGATCTGTCAGACGGTAGCAATCCGGCCACTTCCAGCTCGGTTCCGGCGAACGTTCAATGGAAATCCCTTCTTTTCCTAATATCGCCCAGAAGATGTCCTGCACATACGACGGATTCGTCATAATCATCATCTTCTCTTTTCCTTTCAAGATTACAGGGCCGAATATCTTTGGAGAACTTATATTTGTTCTTCCGTCGTCAAGCTCCAACCTTTTTTGTATGAACAGCGGCTTCGCATCTTTATACGCTTCTATTTTATTATTATCGCAGATCCATATAATATCTTTGTAATTGCAAATCTTTGTATTCCCTTTCGCATTTTTTTCCTCCAATGAAACGCCCTCTATGTAACATCTGTCAGGCGCTGTCCGTAAAAGCAGATCGAAATTCTTCTCCGCCAGTTCATGCAGGTCTTTTCCTTCCCATATCTTGTTCTCTTCGATGACATAAGTGGGCAAACGATTTGAACGGGAACAGATATAAACCGAATCGCTTTTGCCCGGGATGATCTGCGCTTCGCTTTGATCAGCATTAACAGGATACCTGCAAAGCTTTTCATTTTCGTAGCAGAAAACATTCCCCCCCTGCCTGTCAAGATACTGCCTGGTATCGTCTTTCTTCATTACTTCTTCAATATCTTTTCGATTCGGCCAGACGATTTCTTTTTCAATGAACTCCACACTTTTTTGCTCCGAACGGCTGCTTAAAATCAACCCGGAAAAAATATCCGGCTGATGAGGATAACCGACAAACCATATGCGCTTTTTCGAATCAAGAACAGTCGTAACTCCTGCAGGTAGCTGTTTGACCGGCTCTTCTTTTAAGCCTTCAAACCCTTCTTTATAAACCCATATCTGCCTGCCCGAATATCGAATATGGCCACTGGTCGTCCTGTTCTGAGAAAAATACAGGCGTCCGTGCCTGTCACATCCGAGAAGGTTCTGCATTGCTTTCATAGTCGGGCTCTGATCAATCTTCGTAAGCTTCCCTTGGTCTACCAGGAACAGTCCTTTCTGGGGCGCAAAGAAAATCATCCTGCCTTGATTATCTCTGACAAAATTCATATGGCCTCCCAGAAAGAAGATAGATTCCTCAGAAGAGCATATCTCTTTCAGGTGCCCATCGTTTCCTAGATGAAAAATCCCTTGAAGAATCTCTCCGCTGTCATTATCAGCATAATTGAGCATCAGGAGGGCCGCATTGGCATTATCCGCTTCCAGCACACGGATATTGCCTATCCACTGACCATCAAAGTACTGAAACTGACGAGACAGAAGTTCCACAATTCTCTGGGGAGAAAAAGGCGACAGCATTTCAGTAATTTCATCAAGCTCCTTGATGGATTTTCGCATCCGTTCCAAACTGTTATCCAGAACCTTTTTTATTTTTTCCCGTTGTTTTTCATCCTGCGTTTCATCCGCAACGTTTATATTTCTTATAGAACTCATGTAAGAAATAAAAGAAGATTCAATATTCATGAGATTTCTGTACTGTACAGGCATATCTCTTAATTGACGGAGAAGCTCCTGAAAATATTGATGAGGGAAAAGGGATATGTTCGCCAGGAGGGTCTTCAGCTTTTCCTGTTCTTTGTTCTTTACAGCCTCTAAAACAGCTCTGATATCCTCTTCTTTTGGCTCAGCGTCAAATTCCTCTTTAAAAAAAGATATCTTTGAGCCGATAACGATCCACCGTCCATCCTCGCAACGAAGCGCTCCCTGGATTCCGCCAAAAGGAAGGTTTTTATATGTGAACTTTTCAAACGTTTCGCCTTCGGGTCGGATAAGATAGATATCATAATCGCCTGGCTTATCTGAAAAATATCTTACAGGGAGAACAATCAGGTTTTCCCCTGTATTGATTACCTTAACATTCTGGATGACGTCTTTCGGTATGATCGGATCTAAGCCTTCTTTTCCTATTCCCTCTGATGTCCTGTAAAACCACTGGCCTTTTAATTGATAAGCTTCCTGGTATTTCAAACCTTTGGGGATCCTGATATCAATGACATTGTCTTTATCGACGATGGCTCCTTTTTGTGTGCTGTCTCCGGTAATAACGATTTCACCTCCATCACCCCATCCGATGACCTCTCCGTCGATCATCAATCGAAAGGTGTCTTCTGAAGAAAGAACGCTTTTAAGCACTTTATCAAACGGAGCTCTGTGATAGCTGTCCCCTTTGCTCATGATAAAAACAGGATCATGTGCCGGAGAAAGCATGACATTTTTTAAATTGTTCGGAAGAGGAGTAAAGAGAGTTTCCCGGCTGAGATTTTTCTGGAGCTCTTCTTTCAGCAGTTGATGCAGCTCGTCTTCGCCGATAATATAGTCGCTTGCTGAAAGTCTTCCCTGTATCAGGCAAAAAAACATGCTCAAGAAAAAAAGTATAAGAATATTGTTTTTTTCATTTCTCCTCCTGCAAATGTTTTCTCGTTGAATTCTTTATCTCACCCGACAAACGCATGATT
>JAFGJP010000263.1 GCA_016929035.1 Candidatus Auribacterota bacterium
GGCTTTTTGAAGAAAAGAGCTTGAGAAGGTCTTTGTCGAGCTTGTCATAGGGAAAAGAAACAACATCACTGATGCTGACCTTTTCCCTGTTATATTTCAGCCCTCTGAAAGGTATGATGTTGGCCATACCAGGCCTCCTTGAGCGACTTTCTCATTTTTTTGACAATAAATTGAAGTAAGGATTCTATTCTTATACTCTTTGCAGGTCAAGTAAATATTAAAAAAGGTTTCAGGTTTGCCGTTCGCGGCAGATTTTTTTGTATTTTTCACGCGCGGATTCAAAGAAACGGATGAAGATATCGTTTTTGTAATCCGGATAAGTCCACTCAAAAGGAACAAATCGGCCCTTGATGAACTGGAGCATGGGCTGGGCGTAAATGCCCTCTTTCAGGTACACGCGGTATGAAGCGTCTTTCGTTGAAGCGACAATCAGCTTGGCCAGATCAATATAACCTGGATCGATATTGACAGCACGCGTGATTTTGTCAGGAGAGCCGAACAGCTGGTTTTCAAGGTTATTTGACATGAGCTTATAGTCAGCAAGAAGCTGCGCATCAAAAAGCTTTTGAAAAGTGATGAAAAACCGCTGGATGTTACGGCCCATTTCTTTTTCATAATAAAGGGAATAGCCGTCGAAAATCCTATATGGGCTCATATCGTCGATCGGACCGAACGCTTCTTCAATGCTTCGTGTCAATTCATCCTGCGAATATCCCTCGGCCAGCAGGATGCCGCAGACAAGACATTTTTGTGGCGGAAACAGGATTTTACCCATAGTAACTTTATCTATTAATAGTGAACAAGCGATGCGGGTCCTGCCGTGTCATGTCACCCGCAATAGTTAAAGCATTTCAAGTAGAGGAAATTTCATTATTCGTTGATAATACTGTAAACCGTTTCCGGATCTTCTATGGAATCATAAGAGAAAACGCTGATCCCGTCAGCTTTAATCTTTTTCAAAAACCGGATTTCTTTTTCAAGCGTTTCTGCATCATCGTTTAAAAGGTAAACGCCGATGCCTGTCAGGATGCGTGATCGTGGCGAAGAGATACTTTTCAGAGAATAGCTGCAGAGAGCCAGGTACTTGAACAGCTGAAAATCATCTGTATAGTTCATGACAACAGCAAAATCAAGAAGACCCTCCTCAAGCCAGCGCGGCCAGTCCTGGCAGTCTGTAAGATAGGCACGGTCTATCCACGGGCGCACGGCTGCGGAAAGCTTTTTCCCGCAGTCTGTACAGCAGATTTTCTTGATTTTCCTGACGATATCCGTTATCTGCTCTCTGCGGAAGTTGTCCCACTGAAGAGACTGGATTCGCGTGATGTCTTTTTCCAGAGGATCAAAGCCGTATTCTTCACGAAATTTTTTCATGCTTTCATAGCCGTATCCGAAAGACAGCCCTTTGAACCGTGAGCCCGGTGAAAAAGGAATAATGACAGGCAGGCGGATAAAGTCAAGATGAATGCCGTCGATTTCACTGTAACGAAAAAGGAAGTCCCTGATCAGATCGCAGATGTATGTTTTGACATCCGTATTCCCGGCGTCGAGCCATATTCCCGGATCGCCCATCTCATAATATTTTTTGTCCCCCTCAGGCAGATCGAAATCCGGGTATTCCAGAAGACTTCTCAGCTGAGAGTCCCGCGTGACGATTTTCTCACCGTATTTTTTTAAGACGTAAGCCTGCTTGTTCTTGGTTATGCGGAGGATATTAAACCAGGCATGCACAGCTATCTGATTTTTATGGGCTTTTTTCAAGAGATAAGGAAGCATTTCAAACCCGTTGGCCTTGAGAAACTTCTGCGCCGGGCCGTCGTCAGCCATGTCTGTAACATACCATGTGCGGTTGCCTCTGTAGACCTGGATAAAGAGCGTGTCGATCTTATTTTTCATAGCGAAGGAAATCAGATCATCGATCTTTGCCGTGTCGTCAAGCGTGCCTTTGCTTCCTTCACAGGTGACCCATAAGGCGTTTTGCAGCTTATCAGAGGAAAAGCCGGAATGCATGGAACAGGTAAGTAAAAAAAGAAATAGAGAAAAGTAAAAAAGCTTTTTCATGACGATTATTTTTTAAGGATCAAAATCCCAAGCCGCTGCGACGGAGAATGTTTTCTTTTTCCCATTCAGCCGGCTGAGCCCAGGGCATATTGGAGTCAGGCGGTTCTACTGTTGAGCATCCGCTTAAGAAACCTGCAGCCAGAGAAATAAAAACAGATAATACAGCGGCCCGAACGACATACCGGAGAATGGCTTGACCAGGCGTTTTTGTCTCTTTTTTACGCATGTTTTGCTCCTGTTCGCTGGTTGGTGCTTCGACGAATATCAAACATCGTCATTCAGGGGTGGCGCTCCCTTCGACAGGCTCAGGATATCGAGCATAGTTGAGGGTTACAACCCTGAGGACTTCGGCTGAGCTCAGTCGAAGCCTAATCCCCGGCCTTTAAGCCGGGGCGCGTCGAATGGATTGATTATACAGAATTCTAAACAAGTTGTTAAACTTTATTTATTCTCAGCCTGAATATTTCATCTGTTTTGATGAAATATCCGGGCTATTGATTAAGCTCATGATATCTCGAAAAATTATCAAGAATTCTGTTCGAACATATCGCCAATGGGAAATCCTTTTTTCCTTGAAGAGCGGCGGGTTCTCGTGATCGCATTATCCAGATCTTTTCGTGAACTTTCTATTATTTCCCAGAGACTTAGCGGTGACATGATGCGCGCGCCGCTTGATGCGGCGCTATCACTTTCTATCTGGTCTGAAGTAACGACGGTTATGGAATCCGAATCTTGTTTTTCCTGCACGATTTTTTCTATGACAGAATCTGCTGAAGCTTCGTTTGTGCTGAAGATGATTTCCAGATTTCGATATCTGGCTTTGATGGACGGAGCATCAGCATGGTCTCCATCAAAGACAACGATGATTTTTTCACTGCGGTAGTCGGCAAAAGGGCTGATGATATCAAGAAAAGAACGGACATCGAGAAGCTGGCAGGAAACCTTGCAGCGGCTTCTCCATTCGTGCATAACGTTGTAAGCGTCTATGAGATATTTATTCATGGTCAAGCCCGGTAGAATATAATACTCCTTATCCGTTTCAGACGTCAATAAACGGAGTTTATTTTTTGAATCTGCAGGTGAGGATTTTTCCGGAAAGCATCCCTGTTGTGTCCAGTTTAGTGAGAGTGACCCTGCAAATCCTGTTTGTGAGCGTGCTTTTTGCTTTTACGATGACTTTTATGTAATTTTGGCTGAACCCCTTATAGAATCCAGGATGATTCTTAACAGCCTGTTCGAAAAGGACGTCCGCTGTTTTACCCAGCCATTTTTTCTTTTCTTCAATGGCGATCCGGCCGGAGAGATCCGACAGGCTTTTCGTTCTTGTCATGATCGTCGATTGCGGAAGCTTGTCCGGCATATCAAAAGCTTTTGTTCCGGGCCTTGCGCTGAAGGGAAAAATATGGACTTTTAAAAAGTGGAATTCTTGAAGTGCCTTCATGCTTTCCTCAAAATCGCTTTCCTTTTCTCCGGGGAAACCAACGATAATATCGGTTGTTATCGAAATGTCAGGGATACGCATTCTGATGCAGCGAAGCAAAGATCTGTACTCCTGCATGGAATAAGCACGGTTCATTTTTTTTAACACAGAATCGCTTCCACTCTGAAGAGGGATATGAAGGTGAGGACAGACCCTTGTCTCACATTCCATCAATCGAAGGAGGTCATCCGTTATGTCAAGAGGCTCAATAGAACTCAGACGGATGCGGGGTATCCGGGTCTCCTGGATAATTTTATTTATAATGCTTTGCAGATTATAATGTTCTGACTGATATCGACCGATATGGATTCCTGTGAGAACGATCTCCTTGGTGTAAGATTTTTCCATGTTGAGGATTTCAGCGATGATTTCATCCGGATCCCGGCTCCATATGTGCGGTCTCATAAAAGGAACAATGCAGTAAGAGCAAAACGACTGGCAGCCGTCCTGGATTTTAATGAAAGCCCGGGTTCGGCCGGTAAACGATTCCAGGATGGAGTGCATCCCTTTTTCTTCGAGCCTGCCTTTGCCTGAAAAATGTTTACAGATGCTTTTTATGACTCCTTTGACCTTATCAGGAGTGTCGACCGTGGTTATACGAGCTGAGTTCACGTTCCGTATGGCTTCCTTAAGGGTCTGTGACATGCAGCCGCAAATGATCAGCTGCGCGTTTTTAACTTTCGCTGCCTTACGGATCTCGTTGCGCATCTTGGCTTCGGTTCTTTGTGTGACCGAACAGGAGTTGATCAGGATGATGTCCGATGCAGGGAACGTTTTTTGCCTGAGGCCGAGAAATTTTATATTTTCTGTCAGGAGCTCAGATTCATAGCGGTTGACCTTGCACCCGAGAGTCTTGATAGAAAAAGTAAGAAGTTTTTTCATGCCAGGAGATAGTCTGTACATTTTGCATGGAGCGGTGCCGGCTCAAAAAAGCGACAGGATAACAAAAGTGGCCATGAAAAGTGAAAGAAGCGTTTTAACAAGCATGCTTCCGGTTTTTCCGGCCAGAACTCCGACAGAAGCTTTTATCGCCACCTTCCAGTTCCCCTTGAGAAGAAGCTCTGTGATGAACGCTGCAGAACATGCGGCAAAAACGGTTCCAATAAGGGTGCCGATCACGGGAAAGATAAGAGTTCCCCATATTCCTCCGAGAATTCCAAAAATAAGTGTTGTAAAAAATGATATGTTGGAAGCGCCGAATTTTTTTGAGCCGATGGATGCTGAAAAGAATTCGAGGACTTCGCCGGCAATGGACAGCAAAAGAAGAAGTGTGAACATGGTCAGCCAGTACCAGAAATCTTCAAATTTGCCGGATATCCCGTGGAGAAGATAGGCAAAGGTAATAAGAAATGTTCCGCCGATGCTCATCATTGAAAGAAGAACACCGCATAAGCAAAGAAAAATAAGGAAAATCTTTATAACGATCACTGAATCCTCCTGCAGAAATCTTTTCAAGTTTTGTTTTCAATATATGTTGGAAGTATATTTTATGATATATTATTAAAATAGCAAGAAAGGATTATAAGAAAAGCCTAAGAGCCTTTTCAAGGGGCAGAGCTTCATAAAAGGGACAGCTTTATGGATATTCCTCTTAAGAATTTTTACAAGGACATGCATCTGGCTGCTGTTATCAGCGAGGCTGTATCACACAAGCTCAATAATTCTCTGAGCGGAATTCTCGGATACATCCAGTTTGTCATGGAGAAGATCGATACGGAATCTCTTCAGCGGGAAGATATTGAAAAGCTTATCGGTTTTCTTCAGCTCGCCAAGGACGAGTCGCTGGTCAGCCGGAGCCTTATGCAGGAGCTTCGCTGGTTCAGCAAGCAATACCTGCTGAAAGAAGATAACAATATGCATTCGCTCATCCCCGTAGTCAAAAACCTGATATCTTTCTGGGAAATGGTCAGCGAGATTGATTATTTCAAAAAGGTCAAATTGATCTGGGATAAGAAAAAACATGAGACCCGCGTTGATGTCTCCAGAGAATCTCTCTTCTGCCTTTTTTATGTGTTGATGATGAGTATTGTCAAATCCTGCGGCGAAAGAGGTCCTATCAATATTCATATCAATCACGGGGAAAAAGATGATATTTTTCAAGAGACTCTTTTTAGTTTTGACACACCTGTTCCTCTCAGCGAGCAGGATATAAAAGAAAGCTTTGTCTTGACAACAGCCATAGTTAAGTCGCTTTACAGCAAAATCGATATCAGGCTGCAGGACAGGAAAGTGATCATTGTCATCAGCATGCCTCTCAGGGTTGCGAGGATTTAGGCGTTTAATCGTTTGACAAAATCTTTTCATAGAGATAAAATAGCCGTTCATTCCGTACCGGAGCGAAAACTGCTTCGTATGGTTTAAGATTTAGAGAGTCATATCTCTGAAACGATCGTCTTGAACTCGGGGTGCACAGTACAATCGGGGAACAGGAGTTATGGCAGGAGTATTGCTCGAAAACCTGACAAAAATATTTTCCGGAAATGTCAAGGCTGTTGACAACATA
>JAFGJP010000264.1 GCA_016929035.1 Candidatus Auribacterota bacterium
AGCTTTTGCGGCGTTTTGATCGCATCCCTTTTTATTTACCTGTTCAGTAACGTCTTTCGCCTCACCTCCGCTCAGGGATTCCTTGTCATCGGTATCCTGAACCTTTTTCTGACCGTAGCAACATTGATTGTTCTGCCGGACTTTCTTCTCAGGTTTATCGCTCTTGCGATCACGCGATGTTTCTACCGCATCAACACCAGGGGAATAGAAAATGTTCCTGTCGAAGGACCGGCTCTTCTGATAAGCAACCACGTTTCCTGGGTTGACGCTTTCCTTCTCATGGCAACGAATCAAAGAAGGATACGCTTTATTATGTCGCGAAGCATCTACTCCGTCTGGTGGCTGAGACCCCTTTTTCGGCTGATGGGCGTTATCCCGCTTTCTTTCACGGATACGCCTAAAAAGCTTCAGGCTTCTCTCGAAGAGGCAAGAAAGACTCTTGATGAGGGATATCTTGTCTGCATCTTTGCCGAAGGACAGATCACAAAAACCGGGCATATCCGAAAGTTCAGGAAAGGATTTGAGAAAATCGTCAGCAGAACACCTCACCCCATTGTCCCCGTGTGTATTGCCGGAGCCTGGGGAAGCATATTCAGCTACTATTACGGGAAGGCCCTTTCCCGCCTTCCCTATATGATCCCTTACCCGGTCACGATCCTTTTCGGCCGTCCCATGCCTTCAACATCAACCGCTCTTGAAGTGAGACTGGCGGTCATGGAGCTTTCCGGCGAGATGTTCGAAATGCAGAAGCAGAAAAGAATGTCGCTTTCAGGCGAATTCATCCGAACGGCAAAGCAGAACTGGTTTTCAAAAGCTCTCTGCGACTCAACAGGACAAAAGCTGACCTATGGAAGGGCTCTTGCCGCAACTCTCATTTTATCTTCAAAACTGAAAAATATGCTTGGCGAAGAAACGAACGTGGGCATTCTCCTTCCCGCTTCGGCCGGAGGGGCTCTGTGCAACCTCTCGGTCATGATGCTCGGCAAAGTCCCTGTGAATATCAATTTTACCGCAAGCAGCGAAGCGATAGGGTCAGCCATAAAACAGTGCGGCATGAAAAATATCATCACATCCCGCCTCTTCCTGAAAAAAATGAAGGATTTTCCTGTGCAGGAGGGCCTTCTCTACATGGAAGACCTTTCCGGAGGGATCACGAAAAAGGAAAAGATCACTTCTCTTCTCAAGGCCAGGTTTATCCCTCGCCGCTTTCTTGATCAAAATCCGTTTCCCTGTCCTGAAAAAACAGCCACGATCATCTTTTCCTCAGGAAGTACGGCTGAGCCAAAGGGCGTTGTTCTGACTCATCATAATATCGCTTCTAATATCGAAGCCATACGGATGATCCTGAAAATCGGCAGCCGCGACAGCATTCTGGGCGCTCTTCCCTTTTTCCACTCTTTCGGCTTCACGGGGACACTTTTTTTTCCTCTTATCAGCGGATTCTCCGCTTTCTATCATCCCAACCCCCTGGACAGCGCAAAAATCGTTTCTCTCATCCGGGATAACCGTATCACGATCCTGCTGGCTACGCCGACATTCCTGATGTCGTACATGAGAAAAGCCGGCCAGGACGACTTTCGTTCTCTTCGCTATGTCATCGTGGGAGCGGAAAGGCTGGCCACGCGGCTTTCCCAGGCTTTCACGGAAAAGTACGGCATTCAGATCCTGGAAGGATACGGCGCGACGGAGCTCTCGCCTATCGCCTCAGTCAATATTCCCGACGTGGAAGTGGATTCCGACCGCCACGTCGGCACCAAGGAAGGAAGCGTCGGCCATCCGCTCCCCGGGGTCACTGTCAAGATCATCGATCCGGATACCGGAAGCCTTATGCCTCACGGATCATCCGGGCTCCTGCTGATCAAGGGGCCCAATGTCATGAAGGAATACCTGAACAATCCTGCTAAGACCGGAGAGGTGCTAAAAGACGGCTGGTACACGACAGGAGATATGGCCAGCCTTGACAGAGACGGGTTCATTACGATCACGGGCCGCCTCTCCCGTTTCAGCAAAATCGCCGGCGAGATGGTTCCTCATGAAGCTGTTGAAGAAGCGATCCTCAGGGGCCTTCATACCACAGAACAGGTCGTCGTGGTCACGGCCGTTCCAGATGAAAAAAAAGGAGAAAAGATAGCTGTTCTTTATCTTGATAAAGCCGGGAGCGCGGATGAGCTCCATCAGATCGTCACTGAAAGCGACATGCCCAATCTCTGGAAGCCAAAAAAAGAAAACTTTTATAGGATAAGCGAAATGCCGCTTTTAGGAAGCGGAAAGCTGAACCTGAAAGCCATTAAGAAGATCGCAGATGAAAAAGCAAAGGAAGGAAAAGAGGCGCCATGAACCGCTATAGAGAAGACACAAAATATATTTTCAGTCCGCCCCGGTATTCTCCCTTCTGGTCGCGGTTCATTTATCTTCTCAATTATGTCTTTTTTCTGAAGGTCAGGGATAAAATCGCGGATATCACCGTCTCTGACGGGTGGAACAGCGCATACGAGAAGTATAAAAACGGGGATTCTCTTCTGATAACGCCGAATCACAGCGACCACTCGGACCCGCACGTCCTTCTTCACCTCAGCTGGAGATACCGCATTCCCATTCACTTTATGGCCGCACGGGAGATCTTCGAACAGGTCTATGGGCTCAGCGGAAAAATCCTCCAGAGGGCCGGCGTTTTTTCAATCGACCGGGAAGGCACTGACCTCAAATCCATCAAAGAGGCCATGAGGATCATTTTCGAAGGTAAATTCCCCCTTGTGATGTTTCCTGAAGGAGAGATCTACCATCTGAATGAAAGGCTCACGTCCCTTAACCAGGGTGCGGCGACAATCATCCTGAGAGTGGCCAAAAAAATGAAAAAAGAAATGAAAAGCAAGCAGGCTTTCATCGTTCCGACAGCTATCAAATACACCTACCTGGAAGATATTTCTTCCACGTTCCCGCAGGTGCTCGACCGGCTGGAAAAACAGATCCTCTGGTCTCCACAGGAAAATCTGAGCATCACGGAGCGCATCTACAAGTTTGCCGAAGCCCTGCTTTCTATTAAGGAGAGGGAATATCTTGAGAAGACTCTTGAAGGCTCTCTGGCAGAGCGTCTTGAGAGATTCCGCGAGATACTGGTCCATGAAGCTGAAAAAAAATACTTTTCTCAGACATCCCAAGGCAGTCACCCGGAGCGCATCAGGAAAGTGCGGGGCAAGATCCGCTCCATTATCCTTGCTGATGAAAAGCCTGGACAGGCAATCATCAGAGAATGCTACCAGGATCTTGACAGGCTTTATTTCGCTTTTCAGCTTTACAGCTACCCCGGCCAATACATCCTTGAAAAACCTTCCCCTGACAGGATTGCCGAGACGCTTCATAAATTCGAAGAAGATATTCTCAATGAATATCATATCCGTGGCAAAAGGCGCGCGGAGGTCCAGTTCCTGGAGCCCATCAATGTCATGGACTATCTGGGATCTTATGAGAAAGACTCCAAGAAAACTCTCGATGAGCTCACCCGGCGGATGGAAGATGCCATTCAAAAAGCGCTTGAAGAAAGATAAGAAATGGAGCCCCACGGACTTACCCTTCGACTTCACTCAGGACAAGCGTCCGTGGTACCTTGAAACCCGCCTTCGCCCTTCGGGCTTCGGGCGAG
>JAFGJP010000265.1 GCA_016929035.1 Candidatus Auribacterota bacterium
AAGAATCTCTAAGCGGGCAATGAAAAAATTGCCCGCTTTTTTTGCCTTTTACAGGCTCTTTTTTATTCATGATGCGGATCATTTTAGTCCGGCAGGGAAAGAATCTACTGGCCGGCTTTACCCGCCCCTGCAAAAGCCGCGCCTTCAACGCTACCCGCAGGACAACGAGCCCCATGTGTGCAGACACACAGCTTGGCGAAGACAGAATCCCCCCTTGCGACATCTCGCCGAAGCCAGGAACGCTTTCCTGCATTTCCGCCAGAAGCGCCCGCCTCTCGATGAAGCCGAGGGAGAGACCTCGCCAGCAATAGCTGGCGCGGGCATCCTGTGTGAAGGGACGTTGTCCTAACGGCATGGAGCCGCGTTGCGGTAACGCCGCTCACGCGGGACTCACGTCCCCGGATTTACATCCGGGGTCTTCTGCGCAGGCGGATAAACAAAGTCAAACCAAAAGGTAATCCCTGGGTTAAACGGAACGTTCCCTAACGCTTTGGCCGAAGGCGACCGCGCGGAGGAGGATAAGAAAAGGACAGGTAAAACTTTCTCTACTTCTGTTTGATAGGTATAAAAATATTCCTCACGGTCTCAGGCTTTACGGACAAATCGACTTCAGGCCAGTCTCCTTCAAAAAATGCGCCTTTCGGCAGGGAATCGGTATCCACGGTGATACGGTTTTTCCCGAAAGGAAGCTTTCTCAGGACAAAAACGCCTTTTTTGGTTGTTTCAGCTTCCGCTCCGGCACATTTTACAATGACGCCTTCCAAAGGAACGTCTTCTTTGGAATAGACGTTGTTTGCGTCCTTGTCATAAAAAACCGTACCCATGACCATTCTCTCAGCACCGAAAGGATAGTCAATATTGATAACGTCGCCTTCCTCCAGCATAATTGTCCTTTTCATCGTCTCTTTGGAGTAATACTTTACAGGAAGGCGGGTATAGTCCAGAGACACGGTGTACTCTCCCCTGGGAAGAGAAATGAAGCGATAAAAGCCGCTGACATTTGTTTTGGTTAACAGGCCGTTTTGCAGCTGAACCGTTATTTGCGGAAATTCTCTATCAATGCCCGGGTCAAACTTATTGTTATCGTTCAAATCCGCGTAAATCCTTCCCCATATCTGATTGCTTATGGCAATACCAAAATCGCATTGATATGTTTCTCTATTCTTAATATCCATCGTATAGTTGGCCAGAGTGGTCACCACATACCCGCTGGGGACATCTGCCATTTTTATCGCCACATTTGTCTGAAGCCCGCTTACCTTTTTAAAATTATAATAACCGTTGATGTCTGTTCTGGCCTCCCTCAGCCCGCCGGCAACCATGATTCTTACATCAGACAGCGGGTCTTCACCTTTATCGAAACGCCCGTTTCCATCGGCATCTTTAAAGACATAGCCTTCTACTTCACAGCTCGGGAGAAGGCCGGGAAAGGCCGCAAATTTAACGCTCATGCCTGTTTTGAGATTGTACTCGTAATAGTCTTCACTGCTCTCTAAATTGATTTTTTTCACATCACCTCTGACGTACACGCTCCCCGGGAAATGCGTGAAAAAATAATTCAGGCCTGTGCTGAGCCCGTAGTTATCCCTCTTCTCCCTGTACTGTGACAAAAAAAGCTCGTATGTGCTTTCTGAAGCATACAGGGTTGTCAAAAATGAAATATTATTTCTGATCTTGTGGGTAAGACTGATGCCGACAGACTGGGCGTTGTTCTCCGTCAACTTTTCACTTTCCGGACCGCTTGTCGAGCTTGTGCTGCCGCTGTAATAAAAGCGCAAGGGCTTGACAGGAAAGAAACTTGCTCCCCAGTTCATGGACTGTGTTTCCCTGTCAAGAGCTGGATCTGAGGAGCCCTCTGTTTTTCTCAGGTTATAATTAAAATATGTATTGATCTTGCGCCAGAGGTTAATATATCTATTGAGATAAATGTTCATGTCTTTCTGGATGTTGGATACAATCAGATTCGTATTGTCCCTCAGAGAATACTTTGCCTTTATCTTTACGTCAAAGGAACTGGCTTCTGTGTTAAGGGCATAGCCGTAAGCAAAATCAGAATACCCGTCCTCCAGATCTGTCTGAATATAGTCCTGCCGGAGCTCATATTCCGCACCCATGCTTTCCAGCCGGAAATGCCCTGATTCCCAATCCATGCTGTAATCCGTACTGAACCGTATCCTTCTTTTCCCTGTCTGAGGATAATCCCCTTCCATATGCGGCAGATTATCGATATCAACACCGTACTGCCATTTCTCATCTCCACCGTAAAGAGACATCTGCAGACTGGAAAGAACATCAAAATTAATGATATTGAACTCAAAGTTGTTTCTCCTGGAAGAACTTTTATGCTCGAAAAGAAAATCATTTCTTGAATCTTCCGTGCTGTTATTAACGGTGTGGCGGTATATCAAGTTGTTTTCCATCTTTACATTTTTATCCAGCCAGCGGATAAACGGTTTTCTCCTGTAGTTCAGTTCCATCCCGCTGGCCACCCGTCCCTCTTCTTCGAGCTCAGGAGAAAACACCACGCCGTTGTAAAGGCTCTGTCCGCGGATATTGCCGTAAAAAAGGCTGATCTTTTCCGGCATAAAGCCGCCTGTTTGAAAATCCCGGGTGTTTTTGACGTTCAGCCCCTTCAGCCGCAGCGACGGCAAAAGCTTGTCTCCTCCCTTCTGATTGAAATCCCCTGCCTCAAGGCTAAGATTTTTCACAGGGCCTATTTTCCCGTCATCAAGATAAAACGTCAGCTGATCCAGAATTTCCTCTCTGTCTCTTTCAAAGTTCTGCTTCGCCTTGGCAAAAACGCCGACCTGCCCAAAATACGTCGGTCCGAACAGGCTGTACTCGCCGTAAAGCACGTTTTGCTTGCTTACGCTGCCTGTTTCCCTTGTTGAATCATAGAAGTCATGGTACATGTCCGCTGAGAAAATAAAATATCTGTCTCTTTTTTCATTGAATTTATTCAGGATAGACGATTGGGAAGGAGGGGGAACCGGCCGGACAACATCTATTTTAAAAACGTATCTGCCGTCCTTTGCCCAGAGTATGAGCACGCCTTCTCCGATGTTATTCGTCGAAACTTCAACCGAACCGTCTTCCAGCTTTTGTACGGCAATGACATGAGGGGACGTGTTAAGAAACCTCTTCAGCCCTTCGGCGTAAAACCGCATCGTCTGGCCGAAAGGCAGTTTTTTTTCGACAGAAGGCACAGCAGAATAGGCAGGACATGAAAAAAAAACGCATAACGAAAAAATCACCAGTAGAAGGCTTTTGTTTATTTTCATCTTATGTTTTTTTCATTATCTTATTCAATGACGACATGCTTCTCCAGAATATCGATATTCTCTTTGCTGCCGATTTCAACAGTGGACACAACATCAAATTCTCCGGGCGACAATTCTCCATACCACGTCTGTATGACCGTTGAAGTAACCCCTGGAGAAATGGGGATCCTCTCGATCACTCCCCGTCCGTATAAGCTGCCCTCATCGTCAATGACATTGAATGTTCCGTTGATAAAAAGAAGCACGTTGCCTGTATTTTTTATCTGGAAGATCAAGTCATAGCCGTCTTCTTCTTCATTTTTTACAAAATCAAAAGATTTGACTTCACCGTCGACAATGGCCTGAGCCTTATCGTTTAATTTCACAACAACAGCCATGCGTGTTTCAACAGAAAAGCCGACTTTATCCGTGTTCGGGTCCGGCTCTTTAGAATTAGAAAAAAACAGCATGGCATTATACTCAGGATAATCCAGGTGGGCTGGAACATTGATGCTGACCAGGACCTTAACGACCTTATTATCTTTGCTTAAAATAAAGCTTTGCGGAGAAAAACTCAGCCAGGCCGCACAGCTGTTAGGGCGCGTGTTGGCCGGGAAAAGATCCGGCTGTTGCGTCACATCATTGTGCTGCCAGTCAGCTGTGCTGACAATGACCTGAACCGGCTTTCCCTCGTTATCCCCGGCGGTGTATGTGACCTGGATAATCTTTTCCAGGGATTTTCCCGCTTCAATATCTTCGTAAATCCTCACCGTATCCAGGCCGAAGCTCTGCGAATATCCCTGATAAGGAATCAAGGCAAGAAAGAAGAACAAGACAATGACTCTTTTAAGCATAACAACTCTCCCATTTTTTATTTTATAACTTCTTCAACAGTAAAATTTATTCCCGAGGAATACTTTCCCCCTATCACAGAATCTTCCGGTTTTATCCCGTACGTTACGAAAAAACTGTCCGAATCGCCCTTATCGTTTGACCGGTACAGCTCCATCCGTGATGTCGGCATTGTTTCGAATTCCTGAATAAGCTTTTTTCCTTCTTCTCCCCCATGGACCTTTATAAAACATCCCTGCTCTTTGAACACATGGCCTTTCAGGCTGACGATCGGCTGAATAAACTCCTGGGAAACCACATAGGGATTGCCCGTATTTGACTGCACAACGACCTTCAACGTCTGGACCGACATTGGGTCGCCTCTTTTGATGACGCCGAAATCCAGTCCTCCCTGCCCTTCTACCGGAGAGACCTTGATATCCAGTATCCTTTTTATTTCAAAATTCATGGCGACTTTCAGCTCTCTCGATTCAAAATCCGTGATCTTATCAGAAGGAACAACCTGGAAGGTTAAAAAATTTGAATACTCGCCGTAGGTCAGGCGGGACGTATTATTCAGATAATAAAATATCCGGAAAGAATCGGAACCGCCCTCTTCGTCCGAAAGATACAAAAGATCTTCTGAATACGATAAAGGGCACTGATAATTTGTATACAGCTCTCCCCTGATGCTGTCTCCGAATAATCGGTATGACAGAAAATCCGGAGAATCGATCTCCTGCCTGTTCCTGTCGTTGATGAACGGCTCGTATATCGACTGGGTAACTTTGTATGGCTTATAAATATTTGTTTCTATTTGAAAAATGAACTCTTCCGTCGCTGTTTCATCCAGATTCAGCAACGGCCTGAAATTAATGGTGTTGACAGGCATGCCTGAAGCGTTCAGCAGCTTTATGTCCAGATATGACGCAACCGTAAAAGATATATCGACCTCCTGCTCTTCCACCTCTATTTCATTCTCATAATAAAGCAGAGTAAGGCTTCCGCTGTATTCTCCGGCCGGAGCCTCGGGTGGAATGGCCAGGGTCAATATTAAACTGAACGTCTCCGGAGAGCCGGCATCATCAGACACGTAGAATATTTTTTCCGCGCGAGAGAGAGACACAGGTCCGCGGAAGCCTGTTTCCCCTGTAAAAACACCCGTCACTTCAAGCGTCAGCCCCGCCCCGGATAAATACTCGCCGCTTTCGCTGCTGAAAGAGCGGGAAAACGACGCGCTGAAGGCATAAGGCACGCCGCCTCCAATCACTTCTATCTGAGCTCCTTTTAGCTCGGTTAAACGATCTCTTGACAGCGTGCCGAACCGGATTTCCGGCATTCCATCTGAAAGAAAAAGGAAATGTTCCATGGCTCCAGCCCGCGCCGCGCAAAGGTCAAGCAAAAGGAAAGCCAAAAGAATAACTCTGGTCAATTTCTTTCTCATTATAATTCTTCCTGCAATGTAAACACGATAGTTGTTTTATACGTCCCTGCTTTTTGGTCCATCGTCAGGGGAGAAGACGAATTGTCGGTTATCCAGTAAAAAACGCGGAAAGTGTTGCTCAAATCAACATCGATAAGATCATTCGATTCATAAAGGACCTGATCTGTCAAAATGCTGACCGGCACCACCTGCGTGACTTTGACCATCCCTTTAGAAGGATCGCCTTCCCCGTCAAGAATATGACCTTTACAGACAAAAATATCTTCAGGCAGGGTCAACGAAGAACCGGTATCGACAATGGCTGAAGTAAGATACTGGCTCACGGTATACTTCCGCCCCCGGTTTGTCAGGCACTGAAACTTGACGAGAACTTTATACTCGCTCACCAGATTGACTTCACCGGAAGTCTTATATCCGATAAGGTATCCCAGATCAAAACAATCGTTCAGGTTCTGCCCTGCCGTAACATTATTCTGTGAAGGGAAAGCCAGCGCCGAAGGGTTAGGCGGAACATAGTCTGGATCAACATAGATCTCCGCGGAAAACTCAAAAACCGTCTCCATGTCAAAAGTAAAAGAGATGTAATCACTTTCATCAGCGGCAAAGGCTGAACGGGATGCCAAAAGGGCGATTAAAAAAGAGAAGAATAAAATACAAATAGAATGTTTTAATCTCATAACTATATTATATATAAAAAAATGCTGAATTTCAAAAAAATACTTAGAGTGCTCTTTTTTTACTTAGAAGGATTTATATGGAAAGGAAGGTATAGATGATTCTTTTATGCGCAAGGCTTTTTTTAAGAATTCTAAAATTCCTTACGATCTTTTTGTCGTCCGGCAGCATGCTCAGGTCCTCTTCGCTCATCATTTTGTTTCCCTGATAAACCTGTTCCTTTATCTGGCTGAACTGACCTTTCGGAAAGCAAAGAGTCACTTTATAATTAAGCTCCGTTTTTTCTTCTTTTACGCCAACGGCGCTTTCTTGCTGATCTTGACTCGTTTCTTCATTCCATTCCTGAATAACCTGAAACTGATTTCTGACGGGAATTTGCAGTTTTATTGCCCTCGTGATCGAAACAGGCTGAACCTTGTTTTCTGCGAAGGAGAAGACAGGCAGGACGACCAAAAAACATAAGACAAAAAAAACCTTGGATATTTTCATCATCTCATCCCCGCAAAACATTTGTGAGGATGAGGCACAAAGAGAGAAAAAGACCATTTCAGACTTTCGGCAACCAGACCACCTGAATGCTCAGGCTCTTAGCTTTGCGCCCCATCTTCACAAATGGTTTGCCTTTATCGAGTCAATTTATGATTAAAGAACATTACCTCTTACATTATAATTATATAATATTTCTCGAAAAATGTCAATTTTTATTTCTATATTGTAATATTTTGTTAATTTGTATATTATTTGGCACACTTTTTTGGGGATAGAGATTTTTTAATTAACTTAAAAATTTATATAATTATTATATAACCATGCTTGTAGCATAATGTTATAAAGTTTAAGTTAATATTGACAATATTATGTTTTTGTGTTATATTAAAAATATAAGGAAAAGGTATAATATTCTGATTTTATCATTTAAATAATTACCAAAATAATGGTTTACAAAAAAGAAAATTTTTTTAAACAGCTCATGACAGCGGTTGATTTCTTTTTCCTCTACATCACGCTGTTTTTTTCCTATTTCCTTACACTGAAGGCAGTTAACTTTTCAGACTTCAAAAAGATGTCCTCCGTTGACTTAAACCAGATATGCTTAATCTTGATACCCGTGGCTGCTTTCTGGGTCATCTGCCTGAGGGCCATAAAAGCCTATAGCTCCTTCAGGAGAAAAAGTGGAAGGGATATTTTGAAAGACGCGCTTATTACCACATCCCTGAGCATAGGCTTCTTTTCTATTTTAGCCTTTTTGCTGCGGTTTTCTCATGATCTCTGGATGCATATTATCTGCATCATTTTTTTAAGCGGCATGATTCTTTTTTTTCAGAAGTTCTTTTTCAGCTATGTTTTTAAAATCCTTTCGCACGCCACCCAAAATCAAATACACCTTCTTATCGTTGGCACCGGAAAAAGGGCACAAAAATTCATCAGTCTTATAGAAAAGCACGGGGAATGGGGCTATAAAATCATCGGATGCATAGACGATGTACCCGGCAAGGTGGGAACATTGATTAAATCTTACCCTATTCTCGGATGCCTGGATGACCTTCCGGACATACTGGACAGAGAAACCATCGATGAAGCTGCTTTTATTGTTCCCAGAAACTGGCTGGCAAAAATAGAAGACAGCATACTGGAATGTGAAATTCGAGGCATCAAAACAACTCTGGCTGCTGATATTTTCAACTTACGTTTTGCCCGGCCGGTCGTCGCTGATTTTGACGGACTTCCGACCATACAGTACGCGACAACAACAGAAGATATGCTCCAGCTTTTCGTTAAACAAACCATGGACCTCTTTATTTCCACTTTCCTGATCATTCTGCTTTTTCCTTTTTACGTGCTGATTGCAATAATCATCAAGTTAGAATCTCGCGGGCCGGTCTTTTTTATGCAGAAAAGAGCCGGGCTTAATGGTAAGGAATTCAACATGTTCAAATTCAGGACAATGTTTGAAGGTTCAGAAGAGCAAAGAGACAGCTTTTTGGATTCCAATGAAATGGATGGCCCTGTTTTTAAAATGAAAGATGACCCTCGACTCACGCGGTTCGGCAAGCTGCTGAGAAAAACAAGCCTGGATGAATTTCCTCAGCTTATTAATGTCTTTAAGGGAGAAATGAGCCTTGTCGGCCCCAGGCCTCTTCCGCTCTGTGAAGCCAGCGAATGCCGCTCATGGCAAAAAAGACGAACAAGCATGAAGCCGGGCATGACATGCATATGGCAGGTGAGCGGCAGAAATAACATCAGCTTCAAAAATTGGGTTAAAATGGACCTGGAATATATCGACTGCTGGTCTCTTTTACTGGATATTAAAATACTTCTTCAAACCATTCCGGCTGTCTTCCGGGGCCACGGGGCCTACTGATCTTAACCCGGACTATATCTATGTTACAAATGATATTTATAATATCGATCCTCTGTTTGTTTACAACCTATTCGGGATATATCGTCTTTCTTTATGCCGTCAGATTATTCTGTAAAAAACCTGCTGCCAAAAAACAATACTTTCCCCATGTCAGCATTATAATCAACGCGCACAACGAAGCTCAAATCATCAGGGATAAAATAGAAAACACGCTTTCTCTCGATTATCCTTCAGACAAGCTTGAGATAGTTGTCTCCTCTGACGGATCCGATGACAAAACAGTCGAGATATCAAAAGAATATGAATTCAGACGCGTGAAAGTTTTTGATTACAAAGAGCATAAAGGAAAAGTTCACGCGATCAATCAATCAGTCAGAAAGACATCGGGCGAGATCATCGTTTTTACAGATGCAAATGCCATGCTAGACAGAAAAGCCGTCATGCTTCTGACAAAGAATTTTTCTGATGATAAGGTCGGCTGCGTATGCGGCAGGCTCTGCTATAAAAATCCTGAGACGAACCAGGTGGGAGAAAACTTCTACAAACGCTACGAAAATTACTTGAGAGAACTTGAGTCCCAGACCGGTTCCATCCTGTCTGCTGAAGGTTCGTTGTTCAGTATAAGAAAGAGCCTGTTTCATGAAATACCTGAAGCCTTTGGGGAAGATGTCTTTCTTGTTTACCTTACCGTTCAAAAAAATAAGCGGGCCATTTTTGAAAAGGAAGCTGTTTCCGTTGAAGATTTCTGTATTTCAGAAAAAGACCAGATAAAGAGAAGAGCCCGCGTTGTCTCACGAAATCTGGTTATGCTCCTAAAGAACATAAGCCTTCTGAACCCTTTTCTCTTCGGTATTTATTCTTTAAAGCTTTTATTCCACAAAGTCTTTCGATGGCTGAGTCCTTTTTTTTTGATTGCCGTCTTCTTTACTAACATGTATCTTTTAAAAAACTATCCTTTTTACGTTGCTATTTTTGTTCTGCAGGTCCTTTTTTATGTTTTAGCCTGTTCTCACATGATCTTTTTTTATCTTTTCCATAAAAAACGGCCGTTATTCTACATCCCTTATTTTTTTGCCGCCTCAAATATGGGAATGCTTTTGGGTTTTTTTTATTTTTTTATGAATAGATCTCCTATAAAATGGAATATAGCGAGGTAATACCATGAGAGACATACTTAGAATACTGTTCAAGCAAAAGACTTTTATTATAATATCGTTTTCGATTTTTTTTCTTCTTACATTGATAAAAGTCTTTATGTTCAAGCCGGTTTATGAAGCGACAGCCTTATTGAGCTTTTCTTTGCACACGAAACCGACGGACATCGAGCCGGAAAAAATCGATATCCCCGAGAGCATGAAACTCGTCAAATCACATAAGATCAAATTAACATCTCGCCCTGTTCTCAAACGCATAGAAAAATCCCTTGACCTTTCAAATAAAGAAGAGCTCTTGCCTCCCCGCTTTTTTGTCCCCTCGGTCTTTCGTAAAGCTTTCGTTTCTTTTTTTCCGGAGTTCGTTATCGATAAAGACGGGTATATGGCTGCAAAAAACCCTCACGACTACACGATCAAAAAGCTCAAAGATGATGTGATCGTTATAGAAGAAATCCCTTTCACGAATTTTCTTAAGGTCAACGCTCAGATGAAAGATCCCGAACTGGCCGCATCTATTTCAAATGAACTGGCAAAAGAATACATCCTCTGGGATCTTGATTTTCAGAAGGCTGAAACAGAAAACCTTTTGAGATTTTTAAAAGATGAGGTTTCGGAATCAAGCAGCCGTGTCGAGTATTTTGAATCAGAAATCGAAAAATTCAAGCAGAAAAAGGGGTTAAAAATTTCTGATATCAGCAAAAGCGAGACAGGAAACGACCTGGAAAATATCAGCGTATATGAATACCAGGCACAGCTGAATTTGAAGATCAAAACAAGCCTTTTAGAAAAAGAGCTTAAGCAGTTTTCCTGGGCCTTCACAGACCTCCTGGACCGGATGTCCCTGTCTCCCGCCTTCTTAAAAATGGAGGAAAACCTCGATAAGCTGGAAATGAAAAGAGCCCTTCTTTTAAAAGTCTTTACAGAAAATCATCCCAAGGTTCGGGCTATCGATGAAATTATCGCTAACACAAAAAACAGTTTCATTGACATTTTCCTGCATAACATAAAAATCGATAAAAATGACCGCTATGCCGCAGAGAAGCTCATCGCCATGAAGCTGGATATCTTTCAGCTTCAGAAGCGGACAGATGTTTACGCAAAGATAAAAAATGATCTTTTTGAAAAAAACTGGGTTGTTAAAGAAAAATATATGCCTGAACAGGAAAAGGACCTCAACCAGCTTTACCGTGAGCTCAGGATCAATGAAAGCATCTATGATTTTCTGGTTCATGAAATGGAAGAAGCCCGTATCGTCATGGCTAAAAACGAGACAAAAGATATTGAGATCATACAGCCTGCTGAAATCCCTACGGAACCGCTGATCAAACCTCTGCATGTCCTGGTATTCGGTTTTTTCATAAGCGGCATTCTGAGCTTTTCGCTGGGCTGGATGATCGAATTTAAAAGCACGACATTTGGACCTCCGACTCACCTGATCGAGAAAGAGCTGGGCACCACTCTTCTGGCTACCTTACCCTATCGCTGGAAGATCCTTAACACGAAATTCAAGATCAATACCGATCAGCAGCAAAGCGTCCGGTCTCTTCAGGCGATGATCGATTCCAGCGACCGCAAAAAAAAATGCCTGCTTATAACAAGCTCATTAGAAAACGAAGGCAAGACAACCGTTGCCGTAAACCTGGCGCGCCTGCTGGCCCTTAACGGAAAAAAAACGCTTCTCATCGACTGCGCAAGCTTCAATAAGAATTCTCTTCTCAAAACGTTCAGCAACGGCCTGTCCGGAGACATCAAGAAAGAACTCGTCCATGAAGAGCCGTCAGAAATATATACGCCGAAAAACGAGATGTTTGATTTTCTTTTTATCGACAAAAAGGAGGAAGAGATCATTAAAACGATCTCATCAGACGTTTTTATGAACTACATGCGAAAGGCCTTTCAACATTATGACTTCATCCTTTTTGACACCCCAGCCATTTCCGATTCTTCGGTCGCTTTCTATTTAACAAATATTACGGATAACGTTCTGCTGATCGTTGAATCAGAGAGGACCAGAAAAATCGTTGCGGACAGGGCCATTAAGCGTCTGCAATCAAGCGGCGCCAACGTGATCGGCGTTCTCCTCAACAAGGTTCGCTACCACGTGCCGGATTTTATCTATAAAAATCTCAACTGACCCTTATGAAATTACTTTTCTACCTCTACAAATACTGTTATCCGCCCATAGGAGGCACGCTTGTACGCGCTTACAAGCTTATAAAAGAACTCAGCCGATCCCATGAGGTCTATGTCGTTGCCCAGTCTCATTACGATATTGATTTCAAAGATATCGAGAAAATGAAATCATTTTGTAAAGACGTCGTCGTTATCCGCACTTCTCCACGCAACTCTTTAACGCTCTTTGCGAAGAGCCTTGTGTCCGGGACCCCTTACAAAGTCCTGTTCTATCAGTCTCAGAAAGCCCTGGAAGCCATACAGAAAATCATCGAGCGTCATCAGGTTGATATTCTCCTTCTTGATTATATTTTTCTGGCCAATAAAAGAATACTTGATCTTAATATTAAAAAGTGTCTTTTAGCCCCCAACCTTGAATATGTCCTTCTGAAAAGATACGTCCGTCACGGAAGCATCATCCGACGTCTCTACGGGATGACTCAGTGGAAAAAACTTTTCAACTACGAATTTGACGGATATAGAAGCTTTGACATCACCATTCTTGTGTCAAAAAATGACGAAGAGAAAATAAAAAAAATAGAACCTTCACTAAAAACCGGGGTCGTCGAGATGGGGATCGACGGCAACTATATCAGATCGAACAGAAAGAATATGCCCTCTCCTCCCAACCTTGTCTTTGCGGGAGCCATGTGGTATTACCCCAATGTTCAGGCAATGATTCACATGGCCGACCATATTCTCCCTTTAATAAAAGAGGAAGTCCCTGATGTCCATATGACCATAGTCGGCGAATACCCTTCAAAAGAAATCGTCGCGCTCGGGAAGAGAGACGGGATCACGGTAACGGGCAGAGTCCCTGATGTCCGCCCATACATCGACAAGGCGACCGTGTACATAGTTCCGCTGAATATTGGCAGTGGGGTCCGGTATAAGATATTTGAAGCCCTTGCCATGAGCATTCCTGTCGTCTCAACGGCATCGGCCTGTGAAGGCCATGATTTTCACAGGAATGAAGACATCCTGATCGCCGATACGGACGAGGAGTTTGCCAGGCATGTGATCAATCTGATCAAAGACCAAGCCCTGTGGAACACCATCAGTCAAAAGGGAAGAGATTTTGTCACAAAAAGATATTCATGGCAAACGGCCGGAAAAAACCTTGAAAGGGCACTGCAGGACATGCTTTAGAAAAACGATTCTTCAATAATGATCAAATCATCATGCTTGATAAGGATATTTTGATCCAGGCTGTCTTCCTTGATGGCTTCCTGCAGGTTGATAGTGAAAATCTTATATCCATTTTTTATCTTCCGAATAACTTTGACCTTTTTCTTGTTGGCGTCCTTCGTGAATCCGCCGGCCATGGCGATCGCTTCAAAGGCCGTTATTTCCCGTATGATTTCATATTTTGCAGGATGGATCACTTCACCGAAAATATAAAAGAAGAATGGAGCCGACTGCCTGATAAGAATCTCACAGCGCACATCATGGACATATTTCTTTAATTTATCGGTCAGCTCGATTGAGAATTCTCTCATGGTCTTATCCTCAACAGAAATATAGCCGACCAGAGGCAGAGAAATATAACCATAGGGGTCGACCTTCACGCTTTTTCTTGTAAAGATCTCATTTCCAAAAATCTCGAACTGGTCTTCAGAAAACCCTATTTTGCTGATTATGGCCACGTCAATATTCAAAGGGATCAGAATGTCCAGCACATCATTTGGCCTTATGCGGTATTCCTTATCTTCCTCCGTCTCTGCAAACGCAACACAATAGCTTAAACAAAAAGACAATAAAAAAATCAGGCAGATAACTGTTTTCTTTCTTTTTTGCATCTCGTTCCCTGTTAAAAAAATCTGATCCCTGACTATTCCATAAACCTTCTAAACCATAGTTCCAGCATGATCAAGGAAAAAATCTGCTGGGAATAATCCTCTTTTTCCGATCGATGGTATTCTATCATATTCCTGATGGACTTTTCATCAAAAAAACCTCTTTTTCTGATAGCATCCGGAGACAGGAGCTCATCCACAAAACCCC
>JAFGJP010000266.1 GCA_016929035.1 Candidatus Auribacterota bacterium
AGAATCGCTGCTCATCTGGCCAATACGGCTTCATCGGTCATCATGCCGGTCAGCGATATCGATTTTTATTACAAAAACAGAAATCACCTTGAATGAGAGAATGGTGCGACTGCCGCGTAACTGTAAACAGGGGCTCTGTTTCCTTTTTTGAGTCTTTCCTTTCCCATTATCCTTCTGCGGGCTATTCTGTCTTTCAAAAGCCAGGGGCAAAAAATTGCGAGTACCGGATATTTATCCCGCTAAAAAAAAGCCGCCTTTTTCTGGAAGAAATTCAAAGAGCGGCTGATGTCTTATCTTTGCTTTCTCCTTATCGTGAAAGGCCGAAAGTCCGCATCCGGGTGCGGAGCGACAGTGGCTACAGAGAGGAGTGGAAGGCCTTTTTCCCTGTCCTTTCCATCGGGCGTTTTTTGATCCGGCCGAACTGGAAAAGGGTGAAAGCGCAGAAAGGCAGGACCATCATCGAGATTGAGCCGGGTATGGCTTTTGGCACTGGTCATCATTTTACAACGGCCTACTGCATCCGGAGCATCCAGAGGTCTTGCCGCGGAAAAAGCGATTTTCTGGATGCAGGCTGCGGGAGCGGCATCCTGAGCATAGCCGCTTCTCTGTGCGGGATAAGTCATATAACAGGCATTGATATATCAAGTGACGCTGTCAGGTCAAGCCGCGAAAACTTCCGGAAGAACTGTCCGGACAAGGACGCCTCTTTTCAAAAAATAAGCTTGAAGAACTTTTCTTCGCGCAGGAAGTTTGACGTCATTGTTGCAAACCTTTTTGATTCTGTCATCGTAAAGAATGCCCTCCTGATCCAGTCTTTGATAAAAAAAGAAGGAATTCTTATACTGTCAGGTATCCGTTATGCGCATAAAGAGAGCGTCAAAAGCGCCTTTCGCCGCCTTGAGCTTGTTCATGAGGCGCCGGATAAGAAAAAAGAATGGTACGGGCTCACCTATAGAAAAAATGTTCCACATGACATATAATGTCACAGAGAGGTCTTTTCTTTGAGCAGTCGATGAAAATGTTAAAAAAAGTCATTTTTTATTTCATTCCTTTTCTTGTCCTGTTTGCTTTGCTGGAAACGGGCTTCAGGATATATGACCTCTTTATGCAAAAAGATCCTGAAGAGGAGGAAACTGGTATCCATGAATATCTTCAGCAGGCCCATGTGCCGGACCGGTCGTTCCCTTACAGGAAAAAAGATTTTTCTGTTATCGTCTCTCAGAATTCTGTCGGAGCCCATGACGTCGAGCACAGCTACAGGAAAGAGCGTGAAAAAAAGCGCATTCTGATCATCGGCGATTCCTTTGTCGAGGCCCATCAGGTCGACCTGAAAGAGACTTTTTTCAGGAAGCTGGAACAATTTCTTAATCAGGAGAGCGAAAGAGAAGAGTATGAAGTCATTTCTCTCGGCATGTCCGGGTACGGGCCGGAAAAAGAGTATCATCTTTTGAGAAATCTTGGTCTTAAATATCATCCGGACCTTGTCATCTTGTTTTTTCTTGATGAAAATGACATCCGCGATGTTTCAAAGCGCCTCAGCGGAGATGTGAGGGTCTGGACAGAATTCCAGAACAGGCTTTCAAAGATAGAAGAAGAAAATCGCTACAGCATTCTTTTTTCAAGATATTCGAGATTTTTGCAGTGGATGGGAACGCTCCTGGGAAAGCTGACCGTACGGCATATTTACCTCGTGAACAAGGATATCAAGGGAGAAGAAACAATACCTCCTGACACATTTGTCTTTTTGAAAGAATCTTCTCCTGAATGGGAAGAAGCATGGCAGGAAGCGTTTTTCTTTTTGCTCTGTATGGATGAAATCTGCAGGGCAAATGGTGCGAGGTTCAGCCTTGTTTCCGTTGGGACTCGTTTCAACATCTACCCGGATGTGATGAAGGCAGTTTTCAGACAGTATCCATACATGAAAGAGATGTCGTGGGATTTTTTCAGCACGGAAAAAAAAGTGAAGCACTTCTGCCGCGAGCAGGGTATTCCCTATTTCTCCGTGGGAAAAGTCATGGCGGAGGTTAATAAAAAAGGCAGGGAAGAATTTTTTTTTGATGGCGACGGACACTGGAACAAAGAAGGCCATCATCTTGTAGCCGGAGAAGTGGCACGCTGGATACAGGAAGAACATCTTATTGAAGAGGACAGTGTTAAGGAGACAAGCAGGAAAGAAAAAAAGATTTTTCAAGAAAATATTCTTGATATGCCTCTTTCTTTTAACGACCGGATTGATGCTATCGATGAAACAAAAAGGTTTATCTATCTTCCTGCCTGTGAAAAAGAAAGGGGCATGCAGCTTCTCTGGAAGGTCTTTGTTGCCACACCCCCTGTGGAGCTTGAAAAGGGGCGCTATCAAATCACATTAGAAGCAAAGGGTGTTCCTGCAAGGGAAGGTTTTCCAAGGCTTCAGATATATTTGCTCTCTTATCCTTTTCCTGTAAAAAAAGGTGAAAGACACGTTATATTCCAAGAGGACCCGTATCTTTTTCATTACAACTTTCTCAAGCACAGCTCCCTTTATTCACAGAACTGGAGCTATTTGCTGTTTATGGAGAAAGCGAAGCCGGGAGCCGTGTTAAAAGAAGGCCTTTGGCTCTTGGAGATTACCCCGGGCAGAGAGTTCCTTGATTTCACTTCACCCGCTTTTATCGTGGGGGAGAAAGGGGATTTTTCCCTTTGCCTTTTTTTTTCCGATGACGGCAGGGCGTTTTATTCGGACGGCGTTATTGAAGACAGAGCTGTTTTTTTAAAGCATTTTTACATACAATCAATAGATGAATAGATGTTTTGACCTAGTGCTTTTTTAAAATTTTTATTATGCCTTTCTTGTTTCAAAATGGTCTTTGCCGAAAGGCGGCGATGCGGTTTTTAGAATAGGAGGCCGGAGTGAGTAAAAATATGATAAGAAAAACGATACTGGTTTTAAGTCTGAGTTTCATAACGACTTCCTTAGTTTTAGCCGGGGAGCTGAAGATATATGACTTCGGCCGGCCTTAAAAAAGAAATCAGCGATTCTCAGGAAGTCTTTAAACAGGCTGAAGTTTTAAGGCAGAAAAAGATCATCATGGAAACTCCTGTAAAGAATTTCCATTATTACAGGCAGATAAGGGGAAGCGAACTCATTTCCGGCCGCCAGTATGCCGGCTGTATCATAAGCCTTTTTTATGAGGGGGAGCTCGTTTTTCAGAAAACGGATAACCGAAATCTGAGAGGAAAAGGGATAAATAACCTGTAAACCAAAAAATTTTTCACACAACAGGGAGCTGAGAATATGGGAAAAGGATTAACAAGCAAGGTCGGCAGCAAATGGGTCACCGTGCACAAGGATATGTCAAAAGAGGGGATAAAGACGTCTTTTCAGAATAACCGCGTCTGTACCCTGGCCAAGGACCATTACACGTCAACGTCATTTGATAACTTTCTTGCCATGGCGATTGCCATACGCGATCGTCTTGTCGAGCGCTGGATTCTCACGCAGCAGACGTATCATAAGAATAATCTCAAAAGGGTTTACTATCTTTCCATGGAGTTCCTGATCGGAAGGCTCATGGGAAATAATATTATTAACCTCGGCCTGTGGAGAGCGGCGACGAAAGCCATGGAAGACCTGGGGCTTGATCTTGAAGACATCAGGGACCAGGAGCTGGACGCAGGGCTGGGAAACGGGGGCCTGGGACGGCTGGCGGCATGTTTTCTTGATTCCCTGGCTACGCTTGGCATTCCGGCTCACGGCTACGGCATTCGATATGAATACGGGATCTTTAATCAGAAGGTCATTAATGGAAGCCAGGTCGAACTGCCAGATGAATGGCTTCGGCTGGGCAACCCCTGGGAGTTTGCGCGCCCGGAGTATACTGTGCGCGTGAGGTTTTACGGAAAAACGCGCATGTTCCATGACAGGAAAGGAAAGCTTTTTGTTAAGTGGGTGGATACGGAGGATGTCCAGGCCGTACCCTATGACATGCCCATCCCGGGGTACGGCAACGATATCGTCAACACTCTCAGGCTCTGGTCAGCAAGAAGCACAGAGGAGTTTGATTTTGAATATTTCAATCACGGGGATTACGAGCAGGCCGTATACAGGAAAGTTCTTTCTGAAAATATTTCAAAGGCGCTTTATCCCAATGACGCGGTCAGCCAGGGAAGAGAGCTTCGCCTGAAACAGGAGTATTTTTTTACGGCCGCCTCAGTCGCCGATATTTTACGGCGATATAAAGTCGACAATACGGACATGACAGGATTGGCTGACAAGGTCGCTATCCAGCTCAACGACACTCATCCAGCTCTTGCCATACCTGAGCTCATGCGGATTTTTATCGATGAGGAAAACATGGAATGGGACAGCGCATGGGATATTACGGTGAACTGCTTGGCTTATACCAACCACACCGTTATGCCTGAAGCGCTGGAGACATGGTCTGTTCCGCTTTTCGAAAGCCTGCTTCCGAGGCATCTGCAGATCATCTATGAAATCAATCTTCGTTTTCTGCGGGAGGTGGCGAATAGATTTCCCGGAGACAATGACAGACTCCGCAGGATGTCCATTATTGAAGAAGGCGATCCCAAGAAGATACGCATGGCTCATCTTTCGATTGTGGGCAGTCATTCTGTTAACGGCGTTTCCCATCTGCATACGGAACTGCTTAAATCACAGCTATTTAAGGATTTTTATGAGTTCTCGCCGGAAAAGTTCAATAATAAGACGAACGGCATTACCCAGCGCCGGTGGCTGTTAAAATCCAACATGAGATTGTCAGACCTGATTACAAATGCCATTGGCGATTCCTGGGTCATTGACCTCTATGAAATGGAAAAGCTTATACCGTTTAAAGATAACGGCTCTTTCAGAAAAAAATGGCGTGATGTCAAAATGGAAAACAAAAAAGAGCTGAGTGATTTTATTCGCGCAAAAACGGGGATTCTTGTGAACCCGGATTCCATTTTTGATGTGCAGGTCAAAAGGATTCACGAGTACAAAAGGCAGCTTCTCTTTTCTCTGTATATCATCCGCGAGTACCTTAAGCTGAAGAATGATCCGTCCGCTGATATCTATCCAAGAACATTTGTTTTTGGCGGAAAGGCGGCTCCCGGCTACGCGATGGCTAAGCTGATCATCAGGTTTATCAACAGCATTGCCGATGTCGTTAACCGGGATAAAACCATTCGCGATATTTTTAAAGTCGTTTTTCTTGAAAATTACAGGGTTTCCCTGGCAGAGAGGATTTTTCCGGCCAGCGAGCTTTCTGAGCAGATTTCCACAGCAGGAACAGAGGCTTCAGGGACAGGATGCATGAAGTTTATGGTCAACGGAGCCCTGACGATAGGGACGCTCGATGGAGCCAATATCGAGATGGCTGAAGAAGTCGGCAAAGACAACATATTTATTTTCGGATTGAAGACTGACGAAATCCAGTCCTTAAGGCAGAACGGCTACAATCCCAACGATTTTGTCGACCGTTCACAGGAGCTTAAGGACGTCATCCGCCTGGTCAGGAGCAACTTTTTTTCACATATCAGTCCCGGACTTTTTGATCCGATCGTCAACATCCTGCTCGGCCGTGACCCTTTCTTTGTCTGTGCGGATTTTGAATCCTATTGCAAGATGCAGGACCGCGTATCTGAGGAATACCGCGAGCAGGAGGAATGGACAAAAAAATCGATTATCAACGTGGCCAAATCAGGCAAATTTTCAAGCGACAGGACCATTAAAGAATATGCCGAAGATATATGGGGCGTTTCTTATCTGGACTATCAATAGACCCAAGACTCAAGACCCCAGACCCAAGACAGAAAACAGAAAAATCCGTAGGACGAAGGAAGTAGGAGTAATGAGTAAAAATCTTAAATGACAAATTTCAAATGTCAAATGGTTCGATTTGTTTTTAACGCTGATTCCTGTTGGAATTTATCCCGCGCTAGATGCGGGACAGGGATGACAACTTTTTCAGTTCCACAGAGTTTGCTTTCCGCCATAGGCGCTCGCCTCGTGGCGAAGCCGCTGGAGACCTTGCCAGCAATGGCTGGCGGGCGACAATTCCTCGCAATGACGACGTCCCACGACCTGCGGTCAGCTATGACCCATCTTCTACACTTTAAAAAATGAAGTTATTGTATATCAATGGGTTACGTCAAAAGGAATCAGTCGTGGCACTACGGTTAAT
>JAFGJP010000267.1 GCA_016929035.1 Candidatus Auribacterota bacterium
AAAGGGATCCATTTGTTATGCATGGCCTCTCCAATAGCTGTCCGGACATCTTCATAAAGGGGTTCGCCGATGCTGCCGGGCTCTTTTGTCCTGTCAAGAACAGCGATCTTTGTTGCTGTCGGTGGAACGACTTTAACGAACGCCTGAACATCGAACGGCCGGTAGAGATGGACTTTGATAACGCCCAGTTTTTCACCCTTTGCATTGAGATATTCGACCGTTTCCTGGACAGCCTCTCCGCCGGAGCCCATGATGATGATGATTTTTTCTGCTTTCTCATGGCCGACATAATCAAAGAGATGGTACTGCCTTCCTGTTATGGAAGCGAATTTATCCATGGCCTTCTGGACAATAGCCGGACAGGCGAGATAATATTTATTGACTGTTTCTCTGCCCTGGAAAAAAACGTCAGGGTTCTGGGATGTTCCCCTGATGAACGGATGCTCGGGATTAAGGCCCCTTTTCCTGTGTTGTCTCACAAGGTTGCTGTCAATCATGGCTTTCATATCATCAATGGTCAGTTCTTCAATTTTCTGGATCTCATGGGACACCCTGAATCCTTCGAAAAAATGCACGAAGGGAATCCGGGACTCCAGTGTGGCTGCCTGGGCGATAAGGGCGAAGTCCATGGCCTGCTGGATGCTTCCTGAAGCAAGAAGGCTGAATCCCGTTGCCCTGACGGCCATGACGTCCGAATGATCGCCAAAGATAGACAGCGCTTGACAGGCCAGGGAGCGGGCTGATACGTGAAAGACAGTCGAAGTGAGTTCTCCTGCGATCTTGTACATGTTGGGGATCATGAGGAGAAGGCCCTGGGAAGCTGTAAAAGTCGTGGAAAGCGCGCCTGTTGTGAGGGCTCCGTGAACCGCGCCTGAAGCGCCGCCTTCTGACTGCAGTTCAGCGACGATGGGAATTGTCCCCCAGATGTTTTTTTCACCGGCTGCGGATTTGGCGTCAGAGATCTCCCCCATGGGGGAAGAAGGCGTGATCGGATAAATCGCGATGACTTCATTTGTCGCGTGGGCAACGTGGGCAACAGCGCTGTTGCCGTCATGCGGGACCATTTGTCTGGACATAAGAACCTCCTCGATCTGATTTTATAGAGTATAGTGAATTTATTAAGCAAATAATAAGGAGAATGAAGTATATATCATAAAACAGATTTTGTCAAAATTTTAAGGAAAGAAAAAGGCACCTGAAAACAGGTGCCTTTTTTCCCGTAGCTGGCAGGAAAAATCGGAGGGTTACATTAACCCTTTTTCTGCGGCTATTTTATTGATTTTTCCACGTGCGGCTACAGCAGGTTTCCAGAACCATCCCTTGGAGTCCCAGCATTGAGAATAGAAATATTTGTCGACAAGCATCTTGTAGGCTTCAAGAGCTTTTTTGTAATCATTTTTGCCTAAGTAGGCTTCACCCATGATGAAATAGCATGTGCCGACGTCATTAAGAGCCCAGTAATCAAAGGCTTTTTCCTTTGGTGCGTAAGCGTTAAGTTTTGCCTGCATTTCATCAGCATACTTCTTGTAAAGCTGGACGCATTTTCTGCAGTAGACGAGGACTTCGTCAAGATCGCCGGCGCCAAGAGCCTGCCATGCCTTGGCTGTCAATGTCTGTGATGTGTAATCACCGAAGTCTATGCCTGTTTCCATAAGAAGGATCTGATCTTTGGCTCCTTCCGAAGGCCTCCAGAACCATCCCTGCGGATCCCATGACTGGGCATAGGTGTATTTTTCGATGATTTCATTGAACGTTTTTTTAGCTTCTTCATTTTTTCCCTGGATGTAATAAGCCCGGCCAAGGATAAAGAGGCATGTGCCGACGTCATTAAGAGCCCAGTAATCGAATTCTTTTCCGTCTTCGGCATAGTCAGAAAGAGAAGCCTGCATCTCACGCGCTTTTTCTCCGTAAATCTCCAAGCACTTATTGACGTAGATCTCGACGTCTCTATATTTCCCGGCGCCCAGAGATTCCCATGCGCGGCTGATGAGCGTCTCTGATGTCATGTTGCCGAAATCCACACCGAGCTCGATATTGGTGAGCTGGTCCTTTGCCCCCTGAGCGACTGACCAGAAGAATCCGTTGGAGTCCCAGCATTGCGCAAAAGAATAATCAGAAATGATTTGATTAAATACTTTTTTAGCTTCTTCAGGTTTATTCAGGCTCTGAAGGGCTTTTCCCTTGATGAAGAGGCATGTGGCGACGTCGTTGAGAGCCCAGTAGTCAAAAGCTTTTTCCTTGGCAGGAAAATCATTCAGAGTCGACTGCATGTCATTGGCTGTCTTACCGTAGAGAGCCAGGCATTTGTCTGTATAGATAATGGCTTTTTCATACTCGGCGGATTCGAGCGCGCCCCAGCTTTTCACAGTGAGCGTTTCTGAATTGTAGTTGCCGAAATCCACGCCTTTTTCCATACCGAGAATTTCATCTTCAGCGCCTTCGGCCAGTTTCCAGAACCAGCCTCCTGAGTCAAAGCACTGCGCGTATCCGTAATTGCTGATAATCGATTCAAAGGCCTTTTTCGCCTCTTTGAGTTTGCCCTGCTCTCTCAGGGCTTTTCCCTTGATGAAAAGGCATGCAGCGACATCGTTGAGAGCCCAGTACTGATCAGCCTCATCAGCCGGCGCAAAGCCGGTCAGCGATGCCTGCTGTTCCAGTGCCTTGCTGGAAAAAGTCGAGATGCATTTGTCAGTATACGCCATGACGGCATCATAGTCTTTTGTTTGAAGCGAAGCCCATGCTCCGGCAGTCAGTGTCTTTGTCGACCCGTCGCCGAAATTGACATTGGCTGCCATAAGAGGAGATGAAACGAGCATCATCCCGATGACGAGCAAAAGTGTAGTGAGCTTTTTCATATTGCCCTCCCTGTTTTGGATTTTTGATCCTGTTTCAACCATTGCATAACTTACTTTTTGAGTTACAGTTACAGCTTTAATAATAGCCTTTTTCCGGTTGCACGCTTTTGCAAAATCTGCAATAAATGCTAAATTTGCTAAAATATATATAAGCCAAAAAAAAACTGATTTCAAGCTAAAATTGCAAAAAATGCTAAAAAAGCAAATTAAAGATATGAAATAAATAATGAACCATGAAGGACATGAAGATCACGAAGAATAAGATGGTTCGCACGAAGTGCGAAAAAAAATTTTGTTTATTCGTATGTATTCGTGGCTCAATATACAATAATTCATCAAAGCGTTCCTTATTTTGTATTCAAAACCACAGGACAAAAGGGTTGCCTTTTTACTACTCTGGGATTATATTTATGTAACAAATAAACCAGAAACTTATTGCATGAATGAATCCTATTCAATAGAAGAAGCGGCAGTCTTCTGCCAGACGTCCATCTGGACGATCCATCGGCGTATCAAGGAGGGAAGCCTGAAAAGCTTCCGCGCAGGCGGCGGAAGGACCGTCAGGATAGAAAAAGACGAGCTTGTCCGGTTTATCAGGGAAAACAATATCCCGATGCCTGATGAGCTGGCCCCGTCAGGCAAAAGGATTCTTATCGTTGATGACGATGAAAAAATCGTGCGGTCACTTGTCAGGTATCTGAAAAATAAGGGCGATTATGATATAGAAACAGCGTCTTCAGGCTTCAGGGCCGGTGTTCTTATCAAGTCTTTTAAGCCCCAGCTGATCATTCTCGACATCATGCTCGGCGACATCAACGGACGCGAGGTGATCAAGATGCTGAGAGGTGATCCTGAGCACGGCCACATCAAGGTGATCGCTATTTCTGGATATATCAAGCAGGAGGAAGTCGATGACCTTCTCAAAGCCGGCTTTAATGATTATCTGGCCAAGCCGTTCAAGCTTTCCGAGCTGATGAAAAAAGTGGAGCATTTCCTGGAGTCGCAGACAACCTGATCTCATTATGCACTTAAAATTTTACAAAAGGCTGAGTTTTAAGATCTACCTGACTCTTTTCTTTATTATCAGTCTGTCTGTTTTTTTCACAACGTATCTTTTTCTCAAGCAGCAGGAAGAATTTTTTATATCCAGCCTGGTGAAAAACGGGCAGGCCCTCATAAAAAGTCTTGCGGAAGACAGCCGCTACGGCGTGCTGACAGGAGACAGGAAGAACCTGGAAGGTTATGTTTCAGGAATTCTTACAAGAGAGAACGTCACTCTTGTTTTTATCGAGGACATCAAAAGGAATATCCTGCTTGTCAGATCGAGCCAGAAAGAACCTGATACAAGGTACCATTCTGAAATCATACGCGCGTCTCAGGCCAAGCAGGGAAGTGAAGCAGAAGGAGGAAAAGGGCAGGGTTATGACTTCATCTTTTATGAAAATAAGCGATATATCGCTTTTTTCGAACCTATACGGATAGAAAAAACGATTCCTTTGAAATATTTCGTCGACAGGAAAATACCTTCTCAGGAAGAGATCCTGGTGCTCGGATATGTTCACGTTGTCTTCAGCCTTGAAGAGCTTGAAAGCACGCTGGCCAGATCCAAGAGCCAGGCTTTTTTCCTCAGCCTGCTCCTTTTCCTTATTTTTTACCTCCTGGCCGTTTTTTTTACGAAAAAAGTGGTCAGGCCCATTTACTCTCTTATTGAAGGGACCCAGCATGTGGCGAAAGGCGATTTTGACTTTCGCATTCCTGAAAAACCGGAGAATGAGATCGGGCTTCTTTCAGAATCTTTTTATGACATGGCCCAGAGCCTTAAAGAAAAGCATGCGCTTGAAGAAAGGATTTTTGCCATGGAGAAGATCGCTTCTCTCGGACGGCTGGCCGGCGGCGTGTCACATGAGTTCAACAATATCCTGACATCGATCACGACAGAGGCCGAAGCCTCACTCGATATCGACGAGAAGGATTATTATTATAAATCCATGGAGAACATCCTGGATTCTGCCCGGAGCGCGGCCACCATTACGGCGAACCTTCTCAATTTTTCCAAGCCCGTCAAGCCAAAGAAGGAAAAGATAGATATCAAGAACGTTCTCGAAAAATCTCTCAAGCTCATCAGGCAGGAGCTGAACAACTTCGGGATCCGGATCGTTGTTCATGTTGAAGAGAACATTCGCCCGTCGCTTGCCGACCCTCAGCAGATACAGCAGGTGTTTATCAATATTCTCGCCAATGCCAGAGATGCCATGCGAAACGGCGGCTCACTTGAGATCTCCATTAAAAACGACGGTGATTGTGTTCTGATTTCGTTTGCCGACACGGGTCCGGGTATTTCTTCATCGGACAAAAAAAAGATATTTGAGCCGTTTTTCACGACAAAAGCTGATTATGGAGAGAGCAAAATTCCCGGCACAGGATTGGGCCTTACGGTTTCTTCTGACATCATCAGAAGCCATGGAGGGCAGATCTCTATTGAAAGCAAGGAAGGCCAGGGGGCCAGGGTGTTTGTGTGGCTGCCTGCTGTCAATGAAGAAAATCAAA
>JAFGJP010000268.1 GCA_016929035.1 Candidatus Auribacterota bacterium
GAAAATCAAAAAGTATTTAGGCTAAAAAAGATACAAGATCCAGGATAAAAAAAGAAGATAGAAGTTAGAGAATAGAAAGGGTAACAGGTCATCAGGAGATCAGGAAAAAAAGCAAAAAGCAGAAAACAATAAAAAAGATGTTAGCCGCGAAGAGCGCGAAGGGACGCAAAAAGGGAAAAAGGAAAGACTGAAGAACGGTGGACGTAAGAATTTGTGGCTTAAATATGACTCAAGACTCAAGACACAAGACAAAAAACAGAAATAAGAAAACGGCTCAAGACAAAAAATGATAAGAAATTTCAGAAATATTAAAGCATGGCAAAGCGCAGATGATTTAGCTGTAAAAATATATTCAAGATCAAAATTATTTCCAAAAGAAGAACTCTACAGTATGGTTTCTCAGATAAGGAGAGCAGCCATATCCATACCGACTAATATAGCTGAAGGTGCCAGTAGAGAACATAAAAGAGAGTATCTGCATTTTTTGTATATTGCTAGAGGATCTATGGCAGAAACCGAGTATCTTCTGCATCTATCCCATCGTTTAAAGTATCTCAATCAGAATGAGTATCAGGAAATAGAAAGTATAAGAGGAGAAACGGCCAAAATGCTTTCAGGGCTTATTACTTCAGTTAAGAAGGAAGCCAGTTTTATTTCTGATTTATTAGCAATGATAACAAGTTCAATTTTCATTTCAGGATTTAGGTTTTTTGAGTTTTCTTCTTAGTGTCTGGGGTCTTGGGTCTTGTGTCTTGAGTCTAGACCATGCATAACCGGGTTTACATTGAATCAGAAAGCTTAAAAACAGGAAGAGCTTATGCTCTTTCTCAAGACGAGGCCCACCACTTGATCCACGTCAGACGGTTCAAGAAGGGTGATAAAGTTGAAGTTATCGCTCATTCGGGGGAGATATTTCAGGGCGTGATAAAGAAAGATGTTTTTCCTGTCGAGATCGAGATCATCAGCAAGTCCGAGCGGTCATTTTCTGGTCCTGTAGTCCATCTTTTTTTCGGGATGACAAAATATCCGGCCATGGAGACAGCTGTTTCCAAATGCGCTGAGCTCGGCGTCAGCTCTTTTATCCCGGTCATCTGCGAAAGAAGCGTTTTAAGAAAGATCTCGCAGAATCGCCAGAACAGGCTTTTGAAGATAGCAAGAGAAGCGTTAAAGCAGTCCCGGCAGAAAGAGGCGATGGCAATCGATTTTTCCCAGAGAAATCTTGATGACGTTCTTAAGAATGATGTGCTCAAGACCTGTGAGTTAAAGATAGCTTTCTTTCCTTCGGCGCCTCAGAGATTCAGCCAGGTTCTTATGAAGAGAAAGGCAAAAAAAATAGCCCTTTTCATAGGCCCTGAAGGAGATTTTTCACCTCTGGAAGCGCGTCTTTTTGAAAAGCATCAGATAATGACCTGCTCCCTCGGCGATACAATTCTTCGTTCAGATACAGCGGCGATCGCCGCTTCGTCAGCTATTCGTTTATTTTTTGATTGAAATAATTCAACTGACTTGCTTCGTATTCTTATTTTTTTGTTTTTATCTTTCTGTCTTGATTCTGGGGTCTTGTGTCTTGGGTCTAATAAGACTGCCAGGGATATTTCTTGTTGTTTTCTTAAACATTTTTATTCATAATAGGCAATAATCAAATAAAAAATATTTTTATCATAATGTTTTTTTCTAAAAAATATCCTCGAGATAACGAGCAGAGGCGGTATTACCGTCTCAAATCCATCTTTCCTGTCGAAGTAAGCGTTCTTGATGAGAATGACAATGAGCTGGAAGGGGTTCTTTACCATGCGTTCTCCCGGGATGTTTCTCTGGGCGGCATTAAGCTGGAAATCAGCAAATTTGACCCTGCTCTTCTCGACAGGCTTCTGAAAAAAGAATACAGGCTTCTTATTAAAATGGAGATTCCGCCGCATGAGCGCACCCATCCCTCGATCGCCGAGGTCCACTGGATCAGCTATGAAAAAGAAAAAAACAAGTACTATTTAGGTCTTCGCTACCTGAGGATCGACCCGCAGGTCCGCAATGAGCTTTTTTCCCATGCAAGGTGGGGCGTATGGAAGACGCGACTCCTGAAAGGAATTTTCCTTCTTCTCGCCCTTTTTTTTGTCTATGCCATTTATACGATAAAAAATCTTCGCCATCATGCTCTTGACCTTCAGAGAGAAAACATTTCTGTTGCCCGTGACAGGTCTTTTTATTCCAGCCAGATCGATGGCCTCAGGCAAAGAGAAGATGAGCTGACGAAAAAGCTTCATGAATCTGAAGAGAGAATCCGGAAAATAGAGAAGATGTACCAGGAGGTGTCTGCTGACGACAGCCTGAAAAAAGAGATCGAAATTTTGAAAAAAGAGAGGGAAGAGCTCAAAGATCAGCTGGCGGCTATCCAGAAGGGCAGGCTGACGGCACGCAGGCAGATGAAAAAGACGGAAGACGCAAAACTGACCCAGAAGACTATCCAGAGTCTTCTGGGCTGGATGAGGGTGAAACAGTCGAGCCAAAATGGACTTATCCCGAGTTTCTCAGGAGACGATGAGCTGAAGGATGTGTCCTATACCTATGACCAGGCTCTTGCTGTCATCGCTTTCAGCCTGTGCAATGACGGAGAGCGGGCAAAGAAAATCCTGGATTATTACAAGTTTTTTGCAGCGAAAAATGAGGAGGGCGTTTACTACAACGGGTACTATACTTCAGGGACGCCTTCTGAATATGTCGTCCACGTAGGGCCCAATACGTGGCTCGGCATCTCCGCTGTTCAGTACTTTCTCCTCACAGGGGATCCCTCTTATCTCCAGATGGCTAAGAAGATCGCTGTCTGGCTGAAAGGTTTCATGGATGAAGAAGGAGGATTAAAAGGAGGGCCGGGCATCACCTGGTACAGCACAGAGCATAATCTTGATGCTTATGCTTTTTTCGACATGGTCTATTATGTGACCCGGGATAAAGAATACCTCGCTTTAAAAGAGAGATCGCTGAAATGGATAATGGAGCATGGATATGACAACAAGCTGAAGCGCTTCAGAAGAGGCAGAGGTGATTCAACGATAGCGACAGACACGTTTTCCTGGGGAATCGCTGCTATCGGCCCTGAGGCTCTTACAGAGAACAGCATGGAGCCTTTCTCCATCATCGATTATGCCGAGGAAAACTGTAAAGTCACGACCTCATTCCGCAACCGTCACGGGCAGGTCATTCAGGTCACGGGGTTTGATTTTGCCCGCTCAAGGCACATTGGAAGAGGCGGTGTTGTTTCCACGGAGTGGACGGCGCAGATGGCCGTTGCCTATGCCATCATGGCCGACTATTGCTGGTCGACAGGTGATTTTCAGCAGTCTGAAAAGTATATGGAGCAGTATCGCTTTTTCTTGAACGAACTTCAGAAAATGCTTATTGTCTCTTCTGATAAAAAAGGAGTATCTCACCTCTGCCTTCCTTACGCTAGCCAGCCGGAGGCTGATACAGGGCATGGATGGAGAACTCCAGGCGGCAAAAAGACAGAGAGCCTTTCCAGCAGCAGCTACTATATTTTTACCCTGAAGCGGTTTAACCCGATTTCCTACAGAGAGAATGAAGCCTATTACAAGGTCAAACCAACCGGAAAGACCAGCCAGATGTTCTAGACTCAAGACGCAAGACGCAAGACTCAAGACTCAAGTCAGAAAACAGATTACAGAAGATAAGAACTAAGAAGTAAGAAGAAAAAGATACAAGAAACAGGATATAGGATCAAACAGAATACAGAAGTCAGAAAATGATAAAGAGGGGAATAGGGGACGGTTCTTTTTTCTGCTTTACTTCAATTTTTCCGCTTCTTTGATGAGTTCCAGGTCAGCAATGTCCACCGGGCGTGCTGTTTTTTGCTTCAATTTTTTTATATCTTTAAGATGAGCGACTCTTAAAGACATGTTTTTGTCTTTTTTAATGACACTGTTTTTAAACAATTTTTCAAATGCTTTCTCTTCTTCAAGAAACACATCCAGGATCTCTTGTTCTTTATAGGAAAAGCATAGCCACTGATTTCTGTAAAGATCAGGACGGGAACATATTTCCAGAACAGCGGATTGATGGCTTTTTAACCGCAGTTTTTTCGCCATTTCAAAGACTTTGAGAAGAGTCCTTTCCTCAGCTCTGACAAAAATATCTATGTCCAGTGTCGTTCTTGGGAGACCGTGAACAGCCAGTGCTGCTCCCCCGACAAGGACATAATCGATTCCTGAATCATGAAGACCACTGATTATTCTAAGCCAGATAGGATTTGCTGAAATATTTTTTGTCATTTTTACGTATTGTTTTGCTTAACTGTCTGGATTTTTTATCCATAAAACGCTGAAAAAACCTGGCCTGGCTGAAAGACCAGTTCAGGCGTTCAGTAAGTGATAGCTTAGAGAAAGCTTTGATCTGCTCAGAACGTTTCACCGTTGTGGCGGAATTATTTTTTTTGTATTCAAGTTTTTTTTCGTTCTTTTTGCGCATTGTTTATCGTGTATCAAATATCGTCTATAGCCGACAGTCCACAGACCAAATTATTGCTATAATCCTGTTTTAATCGCGGCCTATCATTCAAAATATTTTTTTTATTTCCAAAATTCATATTTCAGACTTCAAATTTATTTACTCCTATTCTCTCTTTTCTAACTCCTATCTTCTTTTTTATCTTGCGTCTTGGGTTCATGACCGTAAACCCTACGTGGTTTACGGCTGTCGTCTTTTTAGTCTTGGGTCTTGGGTCTTGGGTCTTGCGTCTGGTCTCCCCTTTTCTTAACCACCCGAGCAGGGATACCGGCTGCGATGCTGTAAGGCGGGATATCTTTCGTGACGACCGCTGATGTGCCGATGATGGAATTGGCCCCGATCCGGATGCCGTCCTGGACTTTCACACCAGCTCCAAACCACACATTGTCCTCCAGTTCGATTCCGTAAGACGTGCGCCCCTGTTCAAGGATGGGAGATTCCTTATCCTCATAGTCATGCCCTCCTCCGATAAGATAGCAGTAGGCGGCGATCAGTCCATATTTTCCCACCGTGACCTTATTGGCTGAAAAAATATAGCTGTTGAAACCGATATTCACGTTGTCTTTCAGCTCGATGTCTCCGTTTTTGCAGCTGAAAATCGTATTTCGGCCGATAAAGATGTTGCTTCCGATGGTTATGCCTGTATTGTCTGTCCCCTTGGCGTCCAGCATGCAGTTATCATCAATGACGACATTGTCGCCGATAAAGATCTTTTTCGGATGCCTTAAAGTCACGTTCTGGCCGAACGAGACTCCTTTCCCGCAGTGTCCGAGGATAAAAGGATAGAGTTTGCTTCTCAAAAAAAGTCCCAGGGCGCCTGGAACCCAGCCTGCGAAAAAAGTGACAAGCTCAAATTTCACAAGAAAGAAAAAGCTTGTCGTTCCTAAAATAAGCTTCTGGTACTTCTGGAGCTTGCTTGACTTTTCTTCGAAGAGTTCTTTCTGCGCCTCAATGGTTTCTTTTTTAGGTTTTTTTCCCATATATGGCTTATTTTAAAAAATTTTTCAAAAAGACTCTATTTTTTTCTTTTCAGGATGAAAAAAACACCACCTGAAAGAGAATAGATAACTGTCATGAAAAGGTAAAGAATCGAAAGAGCCGCTGCCTGCGTATCCGCAAGCCCGGCATGAGTAAAAAAGAAGACGTAGCCCCAGTCTCTTACACCGACAGCATAAAGTGTCGGAGTCGGAATGGATTCAAGGACGACGATAGCCGGCATAAAAAGAAAAAACCAGTAAACGCTGATATCATAGTCCAAAGAGACAGCATAAATAAAGACGATGACTATGAGAAAAGACTGAAAGAGAAAAGAAATGCCGATAATTTTTAACAGAACTGACGCTCGTGACTTATAAGTATTAAACGAAAGGAATACCTTCTCAAAAAAACGGACAAGCCGGTCCCTGAACTTGATAAAAAGGCCTTTTCTGAATCTTTGGACTGGGAGAGAGGAAACAAGGAAAAGAACAGCTTTTTGAAAAGTGCGCTGAAATAGGATAAAAAAAGCAAGAACAATAAGGCTGAAAACGATGAGAAGGAACTGGACAAGCCTTTTATCTGGAATAGCGGAAGAGATAAAAAATGCAGCAAGCAGACCGATCATCGACAGGGCAAAAAAACCGCTGGCCCGGTCAATAAAAACAGAGGCGGCCGACTTGGATGTATCCTGGCTTTTTTTGGCGACATCGTAGATACGGTAAACATCTCCCCCGATGCTGGTCGGGAGAAACAGATTGAAAAATGTTCCGATAAGATAGCTTTTAAGAAGATACGGGAAAGGAATGTCGACACCGTCTGACTTAAGAAGGATTTTCCATTTCAGAGCGCTGATGGCTGTATTAAAAAAAAGAAGAACGAATCCTAAAAAAAGCAAAGATATTTTTATATCCCTGAAGATCTCGGGAAGATGCGAAAGGTCTATCTTGAGAAAAAGAAGCACGATAAGGGTAAGGCTGACCAGAGCTTTTATCAGTAACAATTTTGTCTGTTTTTTCATATATTTTTCATAGTCGATAGTCCGCAGTCCATAGTCAAAGAAAAACGGGTTAGTTTTTAGCTGTTAGTTTTTTCTCTTTTTACTCTTTTCTATTCTCTATTTTTTTTCTTCTGTCATCTATCTTCTAAATTTTTCGAGTTTACTCGAAAAATTTCTTGTACCACATGGCCACGTTGATCAGAGCCCACAGAATGTGGTTGTGGTTATGTTTCATCGATACATGCTCGTCTATCAGCTGCTGGATATACGGATAGCTCAGGTTTTCCTGGATGACAGGAGTTTTTGAAAGAAGAGAGACCATGTAATCTTTCAGCTCTTCCCTCAGCCAGTTTTTGACCGGCAGGCTGTATCCCTGCTTCCCGCGATAGATGATGTCATCCGGAAGAAACCGGTGCTTTTTCAGCGTTTTGCGAAAGATGTACTTTGTCGTCAGCTTTTTCAGCTTCAAATGAGAGGGTATGGACGCGCAAAGCTCGACGACTTCATGGTCAAGGAAAGGAACGCGCACCTCAAGGGAAGTCGCCATGCTCATTTTGTCGACCTTCATCAGAACGCTGTCTGCCATGGTGAGCTTGATATCGACGAAAATATCTTTTTCCGTGCTGACAGAAGACTCACAGGTGTTCTTGAAGTCGATTATCGGCTGAAAAGGCCTGCGCGAAATCTTCGATTTTGTTTTTTCCGTGAAAATATTTTCTTCAACAAGGGGGTTAAGGAAATACTGCCACCGCATGGCGCCGGCCTCATCAGGGTAAAGAGATCCTTCGATAAAGCGCTTCAGCATGTTGACAGCTCCTTTTTTCTGAGGCTGGTCAGGCAGTCTGAGAATGAGGGGGGCGAGAATTTTTTTTCGGAGAAAGGAAGGAACGATGTGGTAATAGCGGTCTATTTTGGCTGCTTTAAAGCGGTCGTAGCCGAGAAATATTTCGTCGCCTCCCTCGCCGCTCAGGCACACCTTGACTTTTTCCCTTGCCTTGCAGCAGATGAGATAAAAAGGAATGGTGGAAAGGTCTGTCATGGGCTCGTCGAGGTGATAGAGGCTTTTTTCGATATCCTCAGGAGCGATCGGGTCGATCATAAGAACGTTGTGCTCGGTCGAAAAGAAATCAGAAACTCTCTTGGCGTAAGGAAGCTCGGAAAAGCTTTTATCTTCATATCCGATAGAGAATGTCCGGACTTTTTGCCCGTAGAGCTTTGAAACAAAACCGACAACCGTGCTTGAATCAAGCCCGCCTGAAAGAAAGACGCCGAGAGGCACGTCGCTTAAAAGGCGCTTTTTAACAGATCCTTCGACAGCAGAAAAAAGCCTGTCCGCGTATTCGTCTTCGCTCAGATGGACGTGGCGGAAGTCCAGCTCCCAGTATTTTTTTACGTCAAGTTTTCCCTGCCTGAAGACGGCATAGTGTCCCTGCTTCAGTTTAAAGATATTCTCAAAAAGCGTATGGGGTGCAGGGACAAATTCATAGCCAAGATAATAATAGAGCGATTGCAGGTCGACCTCTCTCTTAACGCAGTCCGCTTCCAGGATGCATTTGATCTCTGAACCGAAAATGAAGCGTCCGTCCTTGTAATAATAATAAAGCGGCTTGATGCCTATCCTGTCGCGTGCGAGAAAAAGCTCTTTTTTATCGTCGTCCCATATGGCCAGGGCAAACATGCCGTTGAATTTTTGCAGGCACTCAGGCCCGTATTCCTCGTAGCTTTTCAGGACGACTTCTGTGTCTGTGTGGCTTTTGAACGTATAGCCTTTTTGGAGGAGCTCTTTTTTGATCTCGGGAAAGTTATAGATCTCCCCGTTGTAGACGATCCATTTCCTGCCGCTTGCGTTGCTCATGGGCTGATTGCCGGCTGCAGAAAGATCGATAATACTGAGCCGGGCATTTCCGATAGATATGTCAGAAAACGCTTTTATTCCCTGAGCGTCTGGCCCGCGATGACGGATCTTCTGCGTCATCCGTTCTATCAGCTTTTCATCACGCCAGTTGAATCCGCAAATCCCGCACATAATAAATAGAATTTAAAGTTAAAAGTTAGAAATTTAAAGCATGAAAACAAAAAAACTAAAAATCAAAAAACAATACAAATATTAACTTCAAGAAAAGCAGCTGACAAAAACAGTTATTGCTTTTTATTTAAAATAGAAAAGACATTATACATAAAAAAATGGGAGATGGGTATTTAAAAAGGGGAAGAAAAACTGTAATGTTTTTAGCTGTTCGTTTTTATCCGCCTCCGCATAAAGCTACGGACGAAAGCCCGTGGGGTGCCACTCTCTTTTCTCTTATCTGTCTTTTTTCTTGTTCTGATATCCTTTCTATTCGCTATTTTCTAATTTCTATCTTCTTTGTATCCTGTATCGTGCATCATGCATCCTGTATCTAATTTAACATTTCTCACAATGCCTCTCACAGAATTCGTGAGCACGATCTCGTCGCAGTTCAGAAGGTCATCCCTGGTCAATTCTTTTTCCGTGACCTTTATTTTCTTCATGACATGCTGGCGGCAGACGCCGTTTAAAAGCCCGCAGGTCAGGGAAGGCGTGTACCATTTTTTGTTCTTTATCAAAAAGATGTTGGATATGGCTCCTTCGGTCAGCTTCCCGTGCTTATTAAAGAAAACAACATCAAAGTATCCCTTTGACTGATATTTTTTGTGTTCACTGCTGTAAAGATCTCTTTTTGTCGTTTTATGGTAAAAAAACATGTCGTCCGGATCTGTCTGGAAAGAGGAGACCGCCATTTTACACGGCTTTTGTGTATTGTCTTTCAGCGGGGTTGCGGAAAGTGAGAGAACACCGCTTTTACCCAGAAGCAGGCGGACCTTGTACTTTTCATTTTTCTGAAGGTGTTTTGAGACTTTTTTCAGCTCAGCAAGCACTTTTTTCTTATCGAAGGGAAACTGAAAATATGAAGCAGAATCTTTGAGTCTTTCGAGATGTTTGTTGAGAAGCCAGTATGCTTCCTGCCAGAGCATTGTCTCGATAAGGTCGAAGTCTCTCTGTCTTTTTTCCATAAAGCTTTTCTTGAGAAAGCATTCTTGGTATTCTTTTTCAGCTGATGAATCCCAGACGACACCGCTTCCGACTCCCATGAATCCCTTGCTGTTCTCAAGAGAGACCGTCCGGATGGGGATGCTGAAGACAGCCTTTTTCCCAGGGAAAATGATTCCCATGGCTCCACAATAGATATCTCGACTCTCTTTTTCAAGCGATCTGATGATCTCCATGGTCTTTATTTTCGGGGCGCCTGTTACAGAGCCGCTGGGAAAAAGGCTTCTGAAAATATCAAGATACGTGACATTCGGCTTCAGCCTTGCGCAAACGGTCGATGTCATCTGAAAAAGCGAATCGTATTTTTCGATATGAAACAGGTCTTTGACCCTGACCGAGCCGGTCCGGGATATCTTTCCCAGGTCGTTCCGGATGAGGTCAACGATCATCAGGTTTTCAGCTTTTTCTTTTTCATCTTTTGCAAAGGAATCCTGTATGTCTTTATCTTCACGAACGGTCTTCCCCCTTCTTATCGTGCCTTTCATCGGGCGAGAGAGAATATTTTCACGGTCCCTTTTAAGGAAAAGTTCAGGAGAGAGGGAAAGGACAAATCTGTTTTTTATTTTGAAAAAAGCGCTGTAGGATGTGCGCTGAGAGTTTTTAAGACTTTGATAAAAGAGATAAGGAGAGCCGGAAAAATCAAAGCGTATTTTTCCTGTGAAGTTGACCTGGTAGGTGCTGCCCTTTTTTATTTCTTCTTTTATAGAATTTACGGTTTTGCTGTAAGATTCTTTCGAGATACTAAAATTCATGTTCCTGGTGGAAGAAGCGTCCTGCAAAGAAGGACATTTGCTGAACAGCTTTTCAGCCTGTGGAACGTTGAACATGCCTGACTTATGGCAGAAAACAAGGGCCTTATCAAAGACACCGAAATAAAGAAGAGGAAAAGGCGTTCTGCCGGCGAACGGAAGGTCATTGAAGAAGTAGCCGAGCTCA
>JAFGJP010000269.1 GCA_016929035.1 Candidatus Auribacterota bacterium
CGAATGAACACGGATTGTTCGCCTTCGGCGAACGTTCTCAACCATGAAGGACATGAAGAGGAAACCATAGGATGTGCGACGAAGCAATCTCAGTAAATAAAAACTTAACATATCAGACAAGCTGTAAACCACATTGAGTTTACGGTCATGAACCCCACGTGGTTCATGACAAAAAAAACCGCCGGGAATCTCTCCCCGGCGGTTTTTATAAAGCTACACGATTACCAGAGGTAAACAATCTTGCCCTGATAATATCTCGGCGTAATGGATTCCCCGTGAACAGGGTCCATGGCGCTGCCGATGATCTTGTCTTCATCCAGAGCATTCTGGACAAGGAACTGAAGGTCCAGGTTCTCCATGCCGACGTCCTTGGCATTGAGGATGATGTCAAGAGTATCGATATCAACTTCTGTGATGACTCTGTCTGCGTTGCTGACCCACCAGTGACTGGCGTCCTGGTTTGTCTTGATGCCGCGATGGGTCTTGTAAACAGCTGACAAAGTCACATTATCAACAAGCTTCACCCAGCCGCCGACGGTCGCGTTCCATTCGGGGAAGTTCTGCTTGTTCTTTTTCGAATCATCGATGATACCGCTGTTGGCTGTCAGGTTGTCACCTACAGAAGCCAGGAACGGGTTGAACTGATCAAAAGGATCGATCTCGTTCCTGTACATGTAACCGCCGGCAAGAATAGCGCCCCAGTTCTCGTACTTGACCTCGAAATTGAGCTCGGCACCTTCGATGTCCCAGTCTGCCACGTTGAAGAACCCGCGGACTTCACCGGCGGATGCATCAACAATCGGCCATCCAGGGCCTGTGTAGGCAAAGTTCATGAAATCTTCCATTCTTGTCTTAAAGACAGAGACAAGGGTCTTCATGTTCTGGTTGATGACCCAGTCAAGGATGAGTTCATAGGTCTTTGCTGTTGTAGCCTTCTGCGTACCGCGCATAGGAATGGTGTTCTGAGCGGAAAACTGCTCAAACGTGTTGGGGCGGTTGAAGCCTTCCTGATAGACAAATTTCAAATACATGTTTTCCTGCGGTGAATACACGACAGCAGCTTTTGGGAAGAACTTCCTCAGGTGCTCCCTGTCGGTATTGAACTTGGCCACATCAGCTTCCTCGCCTCTCAGCTGGTCGCCGGGCTCGAATTCATAAACATACCGGCCGCCGAGAACGATGTTGGTCTGGTCATTGATCCTGTACTTGAAGTCTGCCCAGAGCTCCCAGTCAGCGAGATCGTTGATCTCGCAGAATGCCGGAAACCATTCCGGTGTGACCTCACCCTGTGTGACAAGGTCAGGCGCCAGGTAAAAACCGGGTGCACCAGGTTCAGGTACGTAGAAATTGTCAGCCCACTCTGTGCCGACAGCGTTCCAGTAGTTGCCGCTCAGTCCTGCGAGCAAGTCCCAGCTCTCTTCCGGATTGTAGTAGAAATGAGCATCCCACTCAAGGCGCTTTTCTGCCTTGGACTCTATCGGGCCGGCTGTCAATGCAGGATCAGCCACATGATAGGGATCATACTGCTGGCCGAAATGCGACGCTTCCAGAGAGAAGATAAAGTCCAGGTTGTCGTTCCCGAATACACCCTCTCTCTTTGTCTCAACAGCCATGGCGTCTGTATAGTTGTGGGTATAGATATGAGACTCATAGAGTCCTCTTCTCTGCACCACGCGCCTGTACATCAGCTTCATATTCGTGTGGTTCATGGCAGCGATCAGCTCATGGTCAGGAATGGGGATGGTGACGTCCTGCTCGTTCATCACGTTCACCATATCTCCGTAGCCTGTCGGGAGTGTATGCCAGAACTCATGATGACGCACTTCCCAGCCTGTCAGAAAAGTGGTGTTGAAGTACACATCGAAGTTCAGGTCGTCTGACGGCTTTTCCGCATAGTGGATCCAGCCGCGTCTCAATCCGAAATTCCCGATGGCCAGACCTGTCTTCACGCCCTGGAAATCATTGCCGTTATAACGCATAACGTTAATGGTCGCCTGGGTGGCGTTGCCGCCGAAGATGGACGTGTTGGGCCCTTTGACGATTTCAATTCTCTTGACCTCGTCAAGAGTGATGGGAAACTGGCCTTCGCCAAGACCGAGTTCCATGGGAAGTTCCTGCCCGTCAATGAGGAACTTGATCTTGTCGTTCGCATAACCCATGACACCGCGCACTCCGTAGACCCTGTCGCGGCCCTTCATGGATTCAAAGGTATTTTCAAGGAAAAGCATGAGCTGCTGGATGTTTTCGATTCCGTAGTTCTCAATATCCGCACGCGTAATGACGCGGATGTTGAGAGCGGACTCCTGTGTCTTTTCTTCACGTTTTGTTGTTTCATAAACAACAGGCACTTCCATGAAGAGAAGATCTTCCATGCCTTCCTGGGCCATGGCGCTCGGCACATAGATGACGGCCAGGGAAAGCATGATGAGAAATGAGAGTATCTTCTTCATTTTTCCTCCTTAGATATAATCAAATAATACATCACTCTAATGTATACGATGAATCACGCGTACTGATCTATCGTGAATACCCACAAAAGCGACCAAGCCATGGTCCTTTCTTTTCCACCACCTCCTTCCTGGCATATTTCAATCGCTTGCAAGTAGTTTATTTCATTAAGCTGGCCTGCAGCTTTCCTAAAAATTAACTACTTTTTAATTGTAAAAAAATATTTAACGTTATTTTTAACTATTATAAAGAGCAATCCCGGTGCCTGTCAACTACTTTTTTAACTGAAAAAACATTAACTATTTGAATTTCAGTTAGATAGAAATTATTTTCAAGCTCAGACGCAGTACACGAAAAGGAATAATTCTCATAAGGATGGACACTCTTGAACAAAACTCTATATATAAATGACAAAATTGTCATTTTTACTCCTAATAATAGTTTTCTAAAGTTTATCAGTTTTCAAACGGTAAAATCAAGATTTTTTTAAGGCGGGCTTTTCCGTGACCCCGTTGTCCTAACGTGGTCACGCGAAAGCAACCTCCGCAAGAAAAAAATAAAGACGTCTCGAGAGTCATCCCGCTCCGCGTCTGCTCTGTGGCATTCCATTTCTTTTGTTTTCTGATTTTTTTAATGACGTAAGAAAAAATTCCATTATTATTAAATCATGAAAAAGCAATTTGACATCGCCATCATCGGTGCCGGGCCTGCCGGGTATACAGCCGCCATCAAAGCCGCGGCACAGGGAAAAAAAACACTTGTTACAGACATCTCCCGCGAATACGTGGGAGGCGTGTGTCTCAATGAAGGATGCATCCCGACAAAGGCGCTTCTTCATGCAGGACAGCTTTTTTCTTCTCCAAAACATCTCGAACATCTTGGCTTTTCCTGCCAGATCAAAACAAAAAATTTTGATAAGCTCCGCTACAGCATTTCCTCTGTCACGGCCCGTCTTCGGGAAGGGATCTTTTTCCTTTTTAAAAAACACGGCGTTTCCTTTCTGGAAGGGAACACCGCGCTGGAAGAAAAAGGGGTTGTCAGCGTTCTTTCTCCTGAAGGGGAAAAAACCATACGATGCACAGACATCATCATCGCAACAGGCTCTTCTCCGGCTGGGCTTGAGAATCTTCCCTTTAACGGAAAAGATATCATCTCCAGCAAAGAAGCTCTTCAACTGAACGATATCCCGAAAAAACTCCTCATTGTCGGCGGCGGCTCTATTGGCATTGAGTTTGCCGAGATCTACAATGACTTCGGCTCTGAAGTCACCATCGTCGAGCTGGAAAGCTCCCTTCTTCCCCGCGAGGACGCGGATATCGGAAAACATATCGGCCTTTATCTCAAGAAAAAAGGCGTCAATATCCTCACCGGGTCAAAAGTTCTGAAAACACAGAAAACGACAAACGCTTTTGATGTGACGCTTGTCACCTCTTCCGGAGAAAAGACTCTTTCTTACAACACCATCCTTGTGGCTGTCGGAAGAAAACCCGCATCGCTTCCGACGTCATCTGAAAAACTCATCCAGTACAAGAACAGCTTCATCCCCTCTGACAGCGCGACAAAAGAATATTCAAACAACATCTATGCTATCGGCGATGTCTCTCCGGGCCCCATGCTGGCCCATAAGGCCTATCTGGACGCGGAACTTGCTGTAAGCTCCATTCTGGGAAAGCCCGGGCCGGTGATCGATCCCATCTGGATACCGCGCGTGACCTATTCGCACGCCGAAGCCGCCAGCATCGGCCTTTCAGAAAAAGAAGCAAAAGAAAAAAATCTTTCTTATAAAATCGTCAAACAGTTTTTCAAGGCCAACGGCCGCGCTGTCTCAGCAGGAGAAGAAACGGGCTTTGTGAAGCTGATCGTGGATGACAAGACACATTCCCTTCTCGGCGCTCATATCCTCGGGCCGCAGGCAGGAGAGCTTATTCACGTTTTCCTTGCGGCCTCGATGAGTGGAATAAATCTTCGCGACATCTCTCACCTGCCCTTTGCCCACCCCACCTACAGCGAGATCATCAAAGAAACGGTAGAA
>JAFGJP010000041.1 GCA_016929035.1 Candidatus Auribacterota bacterium
GCTGCTTGAGAATAACGGCAATAAAGGAAAGGATGGCCGTGCCCACCAGGACAACGCTCAGGTCAAAAAAGAAATCTTCCATATCAGAAGTATAATCCTAAAGAAAAAATTTTTCCTATTAAATTTTTATTTCGCGTATGAAAAACGAAGGAAAGATCCCGGGATCCCGAAAATAAAAAAGCCCCTCATGTGTAATATGAGGGGCTTTAGAAAATCACACATCTACATTTGGATCTATACCTTGCAAAATAACCAGGTTAATATTTATATGTTAACCCAGCAGTGATAGCTGTCTCGTCAAGCAGTCTCAGCTCAACGTTGGCTGTTGTCCTTTCATCGACCATAATGTCTGAGCCAAGGAAAAGGCCCCATTCATCCTCGTTTTCAAATTCAATGGCGCCAAGCGTATCAAAGTCATGCTCGTACTTGGCCTGTGTGTACTTGAAACCTGCGTAAGGCGTCATGGTCTCCATCGGCTTGGCAATAAAAGGAGCAACGTGCCATTTTTTGAAATCCACCTCGCCCTGGTCGCTGATGGCTGCAACGCTGATGTCGATATCGTTCTTGCTCCACTGGTACTGAAAGTCAGCTCCATAAACTATACCGTAGTCCGCGGGAAAAGCGCCTTTTGCTCCTATGGCATAGGAGAAATCAGCGTCTGCATCAGCGTCAAAGTTGCCAAGCGCAGGAAGGTTTCCCGTATTGCTGAAATCCATGTAGCCGAGCTTTGCATAAATATCGATATTATTTGTCAGGCCATATACGCCCTTGATGGCTATATTGTACTGGTCCTCTGCCTCGACGTCTTCGACTGCCAGGCCGAGATCGATCTTATCCAGCTCAAGGTCGCTTTCAAAATTCCAGTCGATCTCCGCGCCGACTCCCCACTTTCCTTCGCCCTGTGTTGTCACGCCGCCGATGCTGCCGGCATGCAGGCTGACAGGAATGATAACTAAAGAAATAAAAGCAGTATAAAAAAACTTTTTCATGAAATTTCCTCCTATTATTAATAAATCCAATAATTTCTAATAATAAAAAAGCTTATGCGGGTTATCTATCACCTCCTTTCCGTTAAACCTTTTTGTACTAAACGCCGCATATGATAAAAATATTCAAAAAATATTTCAACAGTTTTTGACTTTCTTCCAGAGTTCCCGTGACAGGGTCTGGACATCTTCCCACCGTCCTTCATGGATCCATCTGACGATATGCTCAAAAACATCAGGATATTCACAGCTTTTCAGCGGCGGGCTCTTGAGCCATCTTTCCATGACATAATGATCAAAATGTCTTCTCATGACATTTCCCAGACCCAATCTCTCAAGAGCAAGCGCATTGGATCTTTGCTCAATCTGTCCTGAAAGCGGTTTCACCAGTATCCTTTTCCCCAGGTGAAGAGCTTCGCTCGTAAGAGAAAACCCGGCGTTTCCAAAAACGCCGCTGCAATCCGCCAGATCTTTGATAAAGCCTGTTCTGGAAAAAGGCCTCAGATGAAGATTTCCTTCATCAAGAGGCTCTTCCACCTTCCAGTAAATATAAAAATGATAATTTTTATACGGGTGGAGAAACTTTTCTATTTCATCCAGATTTTCAAATGGAAGATAAACAAGGATCTTGTCCTGGATGGTCTTCTCTCTCTTCATGATATCTTTTGGAATGCTCGGCGGAAGAAGAGGTTCACCGAAGTGGTGCCAGTGAAGCCCCAAGGTATATCTGGCGGGGGCAAAACATTTGAGCACTGCCCGCCCGATCGGATCAAACCCGGCAACAGGCACTTTGTAAAGGAAAGCATACAGATGCCCCACGCCGATGCTGGGGATCCTGCGAAGCATGGCTATGCGTGCCGTGATCGGTTCATAATCGGTGACAACCAGGTCGAAATCATTTGCCTTGAAAGAAAAGATATCCCGGTAAAATCTCAAAATATCCAGCTGGAAAGCTGTCCGAAGGTATTTGACTTTTCCGTTCTCTGTGATAAAAGTCAGTCCTCGCCTGACCGCAGCCGGATGAAAGATGTCCCGGCTCCATGTCTTTTTCTTGGGCCGGCCGCTGAGAACCACATGAATATCGTGCCCAAGGCTGCGCAGTCCCTTGATGATCTCCGTCGATCTTACAATATGACCGTTTCCGGTTGTCTGGACTCCGTAGAGGATCTTCATCTCCCCGCCTTTTTTAAAAATACACCTTATTACAATATTTCTGTGCCGGCCAGAGAAAAAGGGTTTTGTCTACATGATGTTAACAAAGAGGAAAAGGTATTTGAATATTTTTATCTGATTCTATTTCATGAAATTACAGTTTTTTCTTCAGTGTTTTCTCGATCTTTTCCAGCAAAATATGATTATCCACCGGTTTTATCATATAATCATTGCAACCTTTTCGGCATGCTTCCAACACAACGTCTTTTTCAGCTTTGGCGGTCACCATGATGACCGGGATTTTCCTCTGCTTCACCACGCCGACCCTTTTTTCCTTTTCCCTGATGGAATCCAGCACCTCTATCCCGCTCATATCCGGAAGCATGATATCGAGTAAAATAAGGTCATAGCTCTTTTTCTCTCTGATGGACAAGTTATAGGCTGAGATGGCTTCCCGGCCGTTTTTTGCCAGATCGCATTTGGCTTTTCCCTGAAGTATTTGAGCAAACAGTTCTCTTTCATTGTCATCGTCATCAACAACAAGGATCCTCCACATATATACCCCGGCTTTTATTTCTGATTTTAATTGATAATTCAATAAATCAAAAGCAAATTAACACAGACATATGATGGAAATTATAATACAATATCAGCTTAAAAAACAGCTTGATATCCATACTAAGATGAAAATGACAATATTGATTTTTTTGTGCCTGTTAGCCCCTCTCTCTTCTTTTTCAGATACTTTTCTTTTTGCTGATGGATCAACGATGGAAGGGGAGCTGATCTCTCAAGACGAAAACGAGGTAAGCGTCAAAATCCCTTATGGAACGATACAAATGCGCTGGCATGAACTTTCCTATGAGACAAAAAGCAGGATCAACCCTGATCTTTTTCCTGTGCAGAATCTCGACAGCCTTATTCAGGATGAAAATTTTGCCGAAAACGATATTCCTGAAAAAGAAGAAAAACCACAGGAATCAAAAAAGCAAAAAGAAGAGGCGCAGGAAGAACCTCTGGAAATTCCATCAAAACCTCTTCATGTCACGACAAAAGACAGAAGGATCTATGTTAACGGCAGACTTTACTTTATCAAGGGCATCTGCTACGGGACTTTTTATCCCGGGAAAGGCTTCACCAAGCACGCCTACAGACAGTTTCCTGAAGATCTCAAGCAAAAAGACTTCCAGATGATGAAAGAGGCTGGCTTCAATACCATCCGCCTTTACGAAAACATGCCTGATGATTTCTATGATAATGCTTTTAGATACGGGCTTAAAGTCATCGAGCCGGTCATGTATCCCAACTGGTACACGAACGTCGATAATCCGGACGTTTTCAATGACTTGAAAGAAGCGGCCATACAAAGAGTCAGGGAGATGAAAGATCACCCGGCCATCCTCATGTGGACCATGTGGAACGACGCGCCGTTCCACAAGACCAACATCGTAAAAAAATTCGGCGATAAAAAGGTCAATGACTTTTTTAAGAAGATCTACGATGAGATCAAGAAAATCGATAAAAACCATCCTGTAACAGGGGCCAACATGATCAACGTGAAAAACGGCTGGAACATGGGATTCTTTTTTTTAGACGTTATCGGCTGCAATTCCTATATCGGGCTTGATCATGACGAAAAGGCATGGAAAGAATCACTCTTTTCAAGAGAACAGGGCAGGAAGCGAGTCAAAGCCATGAAAGCTTTTTCAATAAAACTCAACAAACCGGTCTTCATCACGGAAACCGGCTGCTCCACGCATGTCAAATACAGCCAGCAGGGTAAAGTTATCGCGCATCAGCTGGCCATCGTCGGCGAACGGCTGGCAGGATACTGCATTTTTGAATGGACCGACGAATGGTGGAAGGCGGACAAAAACCAGACACAGGAGCAGGAGATAGAAGAACACTGGGGCATCTGCGATGCCTACCGTAAACCCAAACCTGCCTACCATGTCATTAAAAAGTTCTTTACTGTCATCCCCACTGAATCCAAGGGTCTCAATCAAAAATATCTCGAGATCATATTGGGGAAAAAAGAAAATCAAGAGTCGATAGTGAATGGTTTAGTGAAATGAGTATTTTTTCGTTAGGTTGCTTCGTCGTTCACTTTCAGTGAGACTCCCCGCAATGACGACATTTTATGCTTTCGTAATTCATTCACCCTGAACCCCACGTGGTTCAGGGTTCTTCGCGTCCCTTCGCGGCTCATTTTTTTCTTTTTCTTACAATTTCAAATTTTAAATTTCTTTTTTTTACTTCCTACTACTTACTTCTTACTGCTTTCCCCACTTAGTGTCCTTAGTGGCCCTTCGAGGCTAGTATCTCTTACTGTTTTTTTATCTTTTGCTTTTTTATCATGCATCCTGTATCAATGATCTTCGCACGTCCTACGTCCCGCTCCCAACGTACGTACGGTCTTTCTTGCCGAAGGCAAACCGCCCACCCATTCTTTTTGTCTCCTTCGACTTCGCTCAGGATTTAATATGGTGAGTGAAATCGAACCATTTGTGGCTCTGTGGCTAACTTTTTCTCAGGCTTTTTTCAGCTTAAGCAGGAGTCCAGCCCCAATGACGATAAGGCCTGCAAGTGTCCCGGTTAACTGGTGATATCCGAAACCTGCCTCCGAGCCCAGACCGACAAAATCGGCAAACGTAAAAACAGCAGAGCAGATGATTCCGGAAATGATCAAGATAACGCCAATCGTGTTCTTTAACGTCATATCCACCCCCC
>JAFGJP010000270.1 GCA_016929035.1 Candidatus Auribacterota bacterium
CGCAACACCCTTTCAAACATCGAAGGCAAAGTCCAGGGTGAAATCCTCGAAAAAGGAACGGTGATCGTTTATTATTTTCTTTTCCGCGACATGCTTAAAAGCTTCAGGAAAGGGAGCCTTTTTATTTATACAACGAACGAAGAGCTCGTCTTTCACTCAGAGTATGCAAAGCTTTCTGTCAAAAGCGAGGACATCGTCAGGAGCGATCAGGTCAGCTTTTGCTTCTACAAGGATTATGAGTTTCTCATTCATGAGCAGGACAAGATCCTCAAGAGATACGAGCTGGGAAAGAAGCTTTTCAAAAAAATAAGAGAAGGAGACCTCATCACTTTTCGTGACGACAAGAATCGCCTTGTCGAAAACCTGCCCGTTGTCCAGAAAAAGTGGAGCAGCGAGCACTTTGATTTCCCTTTTATTCTTTTTGTCTGGGACAACGAAGATGTCATCGCTGTTCCGGCATGGACAGTCAAATATTTTAAAAGGCCGGAAATCCCCTGGGAGGTTAAGCAGAAGTACGAGCTGTATTAAAACAGGTGAAAGAAGCCTTCTGGCCTGTAGCCATGTCTGCATGTTCAATAAGATCGATGAAAAAAAGCGCATAAAACATTTGTTGCCTTGCAGAATTACTGCCGGAGCTCAATCTTAAAATATTCTGAACGAAAAAATGAAAGATCATTTTTTCTTTCCAAAAATTATCGTTTTCAGCATGACAATATCTTTAAAGTTTATAAGATCCGACAAAAATAATATGAACAAATAGATCAGATTGGTCAGCAGAAGCTTTGCCGATAAAGAGAAATCATGGACAAAATAGAGTATCAGCGTCATCCCTGCGGCAGGGAAAAGAAATTTCAGTGATAATTCAATAATTTTTATCAAGATCATTTTCTCATAGCGGCCTATAAGAATCATCCGGAGCGTGGTCAGGAATAAAAAGCTTGCGACAAAAGAAAAGGAGCAGCCGGTTATGCCGAAAAACGAATACAGGGACAGGAACGAATATATAAGGAAAACAAAGCCTGTTGAAAGCATGAAAAGATCACTTTTTTGCTTATCGATAACAACGAGGATTTTCGAAAGATATGTCGAAAGAAATATAGGCAAAGCGGAGAACGACATGATCTTGAGAATAGTGACCGCATCAAGATAAGCCCTGCCGAATAAAGTCGTTACAATAATTTCAGACAAGATCCATAAATTAACATTTATGCCAAGGGATGCCATGAAAATAAAGATTAATATTTTTCCTGTCAAGTCATAGAACGCTTTGCGTTCTCTTTTATATTCTTGAGCAAGGAGAGGGAAGGCTGAAAACACAATGCTGACCGAAAGAAAATAGACAAAAAATATAATTTTTTTAGCAATCGAATACAAGCCGACAACGGCTTCTTCAAACAGCTTGGATAGAATAGCAATATCTATGCGAAAAAGAAGCATTTCAAGAATGGCCAGAAAAGAGAATACGGGGACCAGTGACAGGATATTTTTTAGTATGCGTATGTGAATGGATCTCAGGCTTAAAAAGAACACTTTCCTGTGAAGGAGCAGAATCCCGGCTGACAGTATGGATGCTTTTGTGATGACAAAAACTATCACGATCATGTACAGCCCGTATCCCTTGAATAAGAGCAAAGTAGTAAAAAAGAGCTGCAAGAGAAGACAAATAAAGATTAAGGTCGAAAAAATAGATATTTTATCTCTAGCGAGGTAGGCTGTTTCTGCATACTTGGCTAGAACATCAAAAAAAATGCCAAAAGAAAAAACAAGGATAAGCGTTCTCATTCTTTCAGGATAGCCGAGGAAATAGCAAAGAAGATTCAAAACAGCAATAGCTGTTATCGATGAAAAAAAAGCGATCGTCAAAGCATTGACAAGGTAAGCATTGCCTTTTTCCTTCAGGGTGGCTATTTCTCTTGCAAGAAGCGCAGGCAGGCCTATGATGGCTATGTCTCTGAAAATAGTACAGTAATTGGAGATAATGGAAAATTCTCCAAGTTTCTCAGGGCCAAGATATTTTGCAATGAGAATCGTGATATAGAAAATGGAAAGGGGCCAGACAAAAGTCATGAGGAGCATAAAAAAGGTATTAGAGATAAAAATTCTTTTAAGAGGCTGTTTCATCTCTGGTTGTTTATCATGTTTATGTGTCATGCCTGTCAGCATCCGGAATTCGATGAACTGCAAAGCGTTTCAGCCAAACGCCTGGCCTTGATGACTGCATCGCTTGAAAAGAGATATTCAAAATTACCCTGCCTGCCGATATGGTCGATTCCATATGCGTTCAGCTTTTCTCTGCAGATTTCCAGGTTCCTTTCAATGCCCGCCTTGTAAAAAGGATAGGCATTTTCTGTAACAAGGCTCCCAACGAATTCCGGTTTTTCATCGAAGATGTTCAACTCGCTGGCATGGCTTTCAAAATCGCGTCTGAGGTCCATAAGAATGCTTTCATGGGTCTCCTGTGTCGTTATTTCTACGGAAAAATAGTCTTTTCCTTCCTCCCGGCCATAAAAGTCAGAGAAAACGGTTATTTTTTTCCATTTGCCTCTTGCCGTATGATTAAAAATAATAGAGGCCCTTTTCTTGACGATGCCGATATA
>JAFGJP010000042.1 GCA_016929035.1 Candidatus Auribacterota bacterium
GATGGAGTATGTGGAAAGAGAGAAAAATAAGGACGCTGACCGCCTTGCGAGAAAAGGGTCAAAGCTGAAAGGGAAAAAGCTTGACAAGCAGGAAGACGAATAACCTGCCGAAACACTGGCGTTCTTGGCGGATTTTTATCCGCCTGCGCAGAAGACCCCGGATGTAAATCCGTGTGGCTCCATTTAAGAATATTTTCTGCTCCTCTTCTTCTTTCACTGGCTGAGGATTTCCATGATATCCGGAGACGGCTCGATATGAAAAATCCGTATTTCATATCCCTTTTTTATCCAGCATCCCCTGCAGTGAAAGCTTGCTCCGTTTATTTCTTTCTCCTCAAGGCGCTCAATGATCTTTTCCAGTTTCTCTTTTTCCTCGGCCGAAATATCCCAGACGATTTTCAGGCTGAGCAAAAGTCCGCCCGGATATACGACAATAAAGGAAGACGGAACCGTGGCGTCCCGCGATATCCTGTACTGAAGCACGATATCTTCTGACTGCAGCGTGCTGGTGATATCCAGCGCAAAACCGCAATCTGACAAAATAAGGATTGAAAAACCGAAACAAAGAGAAATACAGATCTTTTTAAAATGCATGAAGAATTTCATATCAGTAGTATTTTAGAATAATAAAGCCAAAGAGAGCAATAAAAAGAAAGATAAAAGCAAGTACTCTTATTTCTTTATGAAAAGCGATGCTTCCATCGTAGACTTTAAGCCCCAGAGAGCATCTCCCGATGATAATATAATAAAGGACATCTGTAAGAAAAATGATCCCGATGGCCAAAGGAACGGAAACAGCGGGATGGATAGAGCTGAGAGCTATAAAGCAGCCGATTGAAAGCCCGGCAAAAACGCCCAGAAGAAGAGCTGATTTGACATATTTCCTCACCATGAGCCTGTTTTGGCAGGAGCGGCATTTAATGTGCAGAGGAGTCGGCGCGAGAAGAAAATCTTTGAATTTGATTCTGTGGCTGCACTTCGGACAGATCAGGGGTTTCATCAGAAAGCTACTCGTTTTGTGACATCATCGTGCTGGCTGCTCCGGAAATAAAAAAAATAAAAAGCGATGGAAAAAAAAGGAAGTCGAGGATAAAGTTGCTTATCCGGAACACCTGGAAAAGGCCTACGATTGTAAAGTACAAGAACGCGGAAACCGAGATTATGGCCAGCAGGAGATTCGCTTTTATTTTCATATCACAGAGATCCTTTTGAGAAAAAGCGTCAAGTGGAATAGAAACAGTTTAATAGGATAATAGCGACAAATGTTATGCATAGTCCAATAAGAATGAATTTGGGCCATCTTTTTTCAAGAAGGATCCCGATGCCTGAAACGACAAGCAGAAATCCCAGGAAAAACATCTGCTGGCCGACTCCGGAATTCCAGTAGTCCTTAAGGGCTTCGTCCTGCTTTCTTATGATAAATTGAACAAGAGGAAGAGCAGAGCCTATGAAGAAGACGGAGCCGGAAAAACAGACAATGAGAAGGATCTTTTCCAGTACGGAATGTGCTCTTACTTCACGTGATAATCGTCTGATATCTTTGTCCATCGCTCATTTTTGTGGTGGCTCTTTTCCCGTTTCTCCCGGGAAAAGATCAACAGGGACTTTTTGTGGCCCCGTACTTTTCAATCGTTATCTTTAGGAGCATGACTTGAATTATCTTCCTTGTATCCTGTTTTCATGTCTTCCTTCCTGAGCTGTGCAAGAAGGTCATCATAAAGTTTTTTTGATTCTTCTAAGAGCTCCTGGTCCAGCTTGAGGCCCATGTCATACTCCACAGATTTTTCATCGCCTGCCTCATAGTCTTTGAGCCCGATCCCTTTTGAAAAGACTTTTTTTGACCAGACAACCGTCGCAGGAAGAATAAGCCTGATTTTCTTTTTTCCAGATAAAGTGTCCTGAAACTCATGAGAAAAGATCACGTCGACAAGCGTGCCGGGTTCCAGCTTTTCATCAACGCATACGCCGATGCCTTCTTTTGAAAGATTGGTCACCGTTATAGTTTTCTTTCTGTTTTTGAACTCGAGTTCAGCTATATAGACTTTTTTCCTCCTTGGAAATTTTCTTCTCTCTCTCCGATACTTTCCGACATGAAAAAGCCGGGCAAAGAGATCAGCAGGAGAAAACAGATTTGAATTTCGGTCTTCTTTCATAAGAGTTCGCCAGCCCTGTAAATATGAAAAAACTGGCCGGGAAGGAAATCATATGCTCTTTCCATCCTGTATCCAGCTTTCTCCATGTTCCGGGCAACAGACTTTTCCTCCGTATAGTGATGGAATAAAGAAGAGAACCCTTTTTTTTCATTATAGTCGATAATGACGACTTTTGCTTCATTTTTTAGATATTTTTTCAGGTTGGCAAAGTATTCTGAAGGGCTTTTCAGATGATGAAAGACGTTCCGGAAAAACAGGACATCAATGCTGTTTTCTTTTAGCTCCGCCTTTCCTGAAGGAGCAATGGAACCTGTTTTTATGTTTTGTATTCCTCTTTTTAATGCTTCTTTATTGATATAATCAAGATTAAAGGAATCAATATCCAGAGCGTAAACAAGTCCTGCTGGTGAAACTTTTTTTGCGAATTCAAAAGCGAAATATCCTCCTCCTGAACCGATGTCAGCGACATATTGTCCTTTTTTGACGTCAATAGCGGCGATAATATCCTGAGCAAGGCTTTTCTTTGATTCGGCCTTCTTGTTGAGTGATTTCAGCTTGATATACTTAAAAAAAGCGAGCATGCTTTATCCTGTCAAACAGCTTTAAGTAAATTATGTATCTTGTTTATTATCAATATATAATAACATATTTAATTGTTTTCTGCAATATCTTCATAAAGGCCTTATCTGGATTTTTTTTCCTTTTGGTTTTGTCTTTTTCTCCCCTGCTCTTTTTTTTGCTTTAAATAATAATAAAAGGCCGTGGCCAGGACAATGTCTGCTGCTCCGACAGCAATCA
>JAFGJP010000271.1 GCA_016929035.1 Candidatus Auribacterota bacterium
ATCATGATCTCCACGTAGACATAAGGCGAAGGCGAATTTTTTATACGGCCTTCAACTCCGGCCAGAAGCTCCATAATATAGATGACCTGGTTCATGCTGAACTTGTCTGACAAAAGCGCCAGCCTGGATCTTGATGTGTTTTTCCCTGAATCCCTGTCTTTCAGCTTTTCAACAAGGATCTTTCTGAAAAAATCCAGCAAATTCTGTACAATCTTATAGGCATCCTTGTTTTCTCTGATGATGGACTGGATAATCATATAGGCTTTTTCCGCATCGCTTTCTGCTGCAGCCTGAGCAATGCCGAAAAGGATATCCTCATCAACAACACCGATAATGTCAACCGCATCTTTATATGTAATCGTTCCTTCGCAATAGGTAATGACTTTGTCGAGGATGGATTCTGCATCCCTCATGCTGCCTTCAGCGCTTCGCGCAATGAGATCAATGGCTTTTTCGTCAAAGGAGACTTTTTCCTCTTCCAGTATCTCAGATAACCTCTCCCGGATTACGATATCCGGTATCAGCTTGAAGTGAAAATTCTGACAGCGCGAGAGTATCGTATCCGGTACGCGAAAAGGCTCCGTTGTCGCAAAAATAAACTTGATATGCTTGGGCGGCTCTTCAAGAGTCTTCAGCAAAGCGTTAAAAGCTTCCTTGGAAAGCATGTGCACTTCATCAATTATGTAAACCTTATAGGGAGAATTCGCCGGAACGAACATGACATTTTCCCTGAGCTCGCGGATATTGTCGATTCCCCTGTTCGATGCCCCGTCTATTTCGATAACATCCATGTTATTCCCTTCATTTATTTCAAGGCAGTTGGAACATTCATTGCAGGGAGTTTCTGATGTGCCTTTTTTACAGTTCAAAGCCTTGGCAAGGACCCGGGCTGTCGACGTTTTTCCGACTCCCCGCGGGCCTGAAAAGATATAGGCATGGGCTACGCGCTCCTTTTTTATGGCGTTGCGAAGAACGCGGGTAATGCTTTCCTGTCCGAGAATGTCTTCAAACCTCTGGGGACGGCATTTCCTGGCTAGTACAGTATATTCCATATCATCACCCTTCGGGTTATAAATAAAAAATTAAAAATCAAATATTAAAAATAAGGAGCGCTAACGCGCAAATAATATTAGTTCAACCACAGAGATCACAGAGAACACAAAGGGAGAAAGGGTTTGCTCTTGGTAAAAACTATCTTTGTAAATTAGGGAAATTTTTTGTTCTGCACGGGTTATAACTCTTATCCGTATAAACAGTTCCATTTTTCCTCTGTTGACTCTGTGTGCTCTGTGATAAAACTAACAATCATCGTGCAAAGCACACCTTTATTTTTACTTTTTGATTTTTCATTTTTGATTTTTTTATGCGGTTGTGCACCCTTTCTTGGCAGAGGAAAAAAACTTTCTCCAGAAAGACTTCGCTCCGGCCAGGCAACCCTACAGCACCCAGAATGGACTGCTTACCGCTGCTTCCTCTCGGACCTGACGGGGTTCACAGAATCCTGTTGCATAGGACCCGGCCTTCAACACAAAATGCTCTCTCTTGTCAGTCCGCTCCAACTGCCTCAATCGGGATTTCAGCTCTGCTATAGCGGATTGCAGATACAGGGCACCGCTGACTCCCCGCTTAGCACAACCGCGATTTTTTTTGCTGCCATTATCTTATTGCATTTTCAGATAATATCAACCGAAAATTATTCTGCTGACGAACAAAACTTTTTCTGTTATATTCCTGAAAAAGGTACTGGCTATGTACTGGGATAAAAAAGCCGAAACGCTCAGCCGATCATCTCTTGAAAAACTTCAAATTAAAAAGCTTAAACAGACGCTCAAACGATCTCTTCGATCGACATTTTATAGAAAACTGCTGAAAGAGGCTGGAGTTTCCTTTGATTCTATAAAGGATGTTTCTGATATCCGGGAAATCCCTTTCACGACAAAACAGGACCTTCGAAACACTTATCCTTATGGAATGCTTTGCGTTCCCAAGGAAAAGACCATCCGCCTTCATGCTTCCAGCGGGACAACGGGGACATCAACCGTTATCTTTCATACACCGGGCGATATTGATAACTGGACAGAACTTCTTGCAAGGTGTATTTTCGCCACCGGATGTGATTCCCATGATGTTTTTCAGAACATGATGACTTACGGCATGTTTACCGGAGGGCTTGGGCTCCATTACGGCGCTGAAAAGGTCGGCATGCTGGTGATTCCGGCCAGCTCCGGCAACACGAAGCGGCAGATCAAGTTCATGCGGGATTTTGGAACAACGGTCCTCCATATTACACCAAGCTACCTCCTGCACATCAGTGATGTTTTAAGCAAAGAAGAGAAAATCGATCCCCGCGAGCTGAACCTCAAGGCCGCGTACATAGGGGCTGAGCCCCATTCAGAAACAACACGAAAAAAACTGGAAGCCATCTACGGCTTTCATGCGTACAACTCTTATGGCCTCAGCGAAATGAACGGACCAGGCGTTGCTTTTGAATGCACATTTCAAAAAGACATGCACATATGGGAAGACCACTATATCGTCGAAGTCATTGATCCGGAAACAGGAAAAAACCTACCGGATGGCCAGGAAGGCGAGCTGGTTTTAACAACGCTTTCCCGAGAAGCCATGCCGATTTTGCGCTACAGGACCCGTGATCTGACCAGGATCTGTAAAGGAAACTGCCCCTGCGGACGGACCCACAGGCGCATAGCACGGATCAAGGGTCGGACAGATGACCTTCTCATCGTAGGCGGCGTCAATGTGTTCCCAAGCCAGGTCGAACATATCATCATGAAAATAGCTGAAGTGGGAACCAACTACGAGATCCATCTCCAGAAAAAAGGAGCCCTGGATCATATGACCGTAAAAGTCGAGCTCAACTCTAAAATGTTTTCCGGAGATATCGGCTTTCTTAACAGCATCAGGGAAAAGATCGCCCATGCGCTTAAAGACGAAATCCTTATCCGGCCGACTGTCGAGCTTGTTGCTCCGGGGACGCTTGAACCGAGCATGGGAAAAGCCAGGAGGGTCTATGACAACAGAAAAAAATTATAAATTTATTCTCTCTTCTTTCTGCTTGTTTATCCTGAGCGAACGAAGTGAGTCGAGGGATTATTTTCTGCTGACTACTTTCTACTTTTATTAAAGGAGTCTGATATGGCAAAACAATTGTCCATTTTTGCTGAGAACAAACCGGGAAGCCTTGAAAAAATCACATCTATCCTTTCTGGAAAAAATATCAACCTGAGGGCACTGACAATCGCCAGCTCTGAGGGGTTTGGAATATTCAAGGTTCTTGTTGACAACCCTGTGGAAGCTTTTGATGCCTTAAATAAAAACAACATACCTGTGCAGATAAAAGATATCGTCGCCATCTATATCGATGATAAGCCGGGCGGATTGCACAAAGCTATCCGTGCTATCTCAAAACACAACATCAATATCATTGATTCCTACGGATTTGTGGTCGAAAGCGGAAAAAAAGCTATTTTTGTATTTGAGCTGGATAAACCTCAGGAAGCCATAAAAAATCTCAAAAAAGAAAAAATCCGAATATTGACGGACTCCGAACTGTATTCATTATAAAAAGATGATGAACACGCTCAACAATGGAACACACGAGCCAGTTGCCGAGTCTCTTTACACAAAATGCATATGGTTCGATTACTGCCCCATCCCTGAATTTGTCAGGATTGGAAAACTTTCAAAAAAATGGACCTGTTTTTATTGCGATGTAGCCAACCCGGTGTGTAAAAGATATCAACTTGAGAATTTTGGCAGAAATATCCCGGATAATATGCTTCCGGATGGAAAAATCCAGGGAAACCTCACGCGGTTCAACGATTAAGACCTTCTGAGAATAGAAATATCGCAACTCCTTCATAATAATTGACTTAATTAATTAATAATGTTATAATAAAGCAAACTAAATAATTTATTTTGATATAGAAGTTATTCAGAATAACTTTAAATTTTAATAATCGCAATTTAAATTAATTTTGTTATTAAGTTATATCTGGTGACTTATGAAAAGACTGCGCTATATATTTCAACTGATCGTGTTCTTTTCTCTCTTTTCCAACATGCGCACTTTTGCCTCTGACCTTTTTCCGCAGCTTCCTCTGGTGATCTATTCTGAAGCCTTTTCTTATAATAAACCCTTCCAGTTTGTTCCCTCAGGATGGATGGGAGACATTCACGCTCTTCTGGCTTATGATAACTGGCGACAGGGCCCTCACAGCGGGGACAGCTGTATGAAATTCGTCTATGACATGACCAAGCCCTGGATACACGGCTGGGCCGGTGTCTGCTGGCAGTATCCGGCGAACAACTGGGGAAACATCGACGGAGGCGTTAACTTAAGCGGAGCAACCCGTGTTACCTTCTGGGCTAAAGGGGAAACCGGAGAGGAGTATATTTTCTTTAAAGTGGGCGGGAATTACGGAATCTTTTCCGACTCGACAGAGATCATTTACGGCCCTGTTCAACTGACAAAAGAATGGAATAAATATTCCATCGCTCTTCAAGGAGAAGACCTCAGCCATATCGGCTGCGGATTTGGCTGGATTGCTGATAAAACAGAACAGGTAGCGGAAAAGCTAATTTTTTATCTTGATGACATGAAAATCGAGTAAACCATGACAAAACGGTTCACAAAAAAAATATTCATCTCTGTTCTCTTTCTCACATTCATCTGCTCTGTATTGACGTTCGCCTACACGACTTACCGGTCTCACTGTAAATTCCCGTTCTATGTCTACAGCTCCTACGGCGATTCAAAAAAATTTCACTTCTATGCAAGCGGTCGTATAGGCGACGCTCAGTCTATTCGCCTGTTCGGGAATTGCCGGGAAAATCCTCTGACAAAGAAAAGCTGCATCAAGATTATCTATACTGTCTCCAGTACGACAAGATCACATCTTGGATGGGCCGGCCTTTACTGGCTTGAGCCGGCGAACAACTGGGGCCTCACACCCGAAGGAGGATACGACCTCTCAGGGGCTAAAAGGTGTGTTTTTCATGCCCGCGGCAAAAAAGGCGGTGAAAAGATCACTTTTAAGATCGGCGGTGTCCCCGGCCTGTACGGAGATACCGCAGAGGCCTTCCTTCCGCTTGTGACGCTTACAGACAAATGGCAAAGATACGAGATTCCTCTGGAAAAGAGTAATCTTTCGCGCGTGGTCGGCGGATTCTGCTGGACCGCAAACCGCCTTGACAACCCGGAAGGAGCAACCTTCTACCTGGATGAGATCTATTATGAGCAATGATATAAAAAAATCATTTTTTTTTCGGATCCCCTTCTGGCTTATTTTAGGATTATTACCTTTCTTTCTGTTCATTCCCGGAATCATGGCCGTTCAAGGCAGTGATCTTCAATCAGAAAAGGAAAAGATAAAAACTTTTCTAAAAACCCTTGAATCCCGTGAAACCGGACTTTACCAGAGCTACACGAATACGGCACATAACATCGAAGACGCGCACTCCTCTCCGATAATCTTCATGCCGACCGTCGCAGGGTATCTCGATGACCAGGCTTTTACCTATGACCAGGCCCTCGCTATCCTTGTTCTCATCCACGCTGGAGAGTACGACAAGGCAAGATATCTCCTGTCCGTTTTTACGGATAATTTCATGACAGAAAAAAACGGACACCTGGGATTGCTGAACTCATATACGCTTTCAAACTTTGATTACTTCATCCCGACAAGAAGCGGCAAACGCCGTTTGCTCTGCATGGGGATTGACGGAGACCGCATCCACGTGGGACCGAATATGTGGATCGGTCTGGGATTTCTTCAATACTACGCTCACACCGGTTCGCCGGAATTTCTTCCCTGCGCTCTTGAGATGTTCAAATGGACGCGGTCTCTCAATCACTACGAGATGCCAGACGGAACGCCGGGAGGTGTTTCCATGGGATATGGATGGGGAACACAATGGAACCATGTCTTTTCAACGGAAAACAACATCAGTTATTATGTTTTCATCCTTAACCTGATTAAGATCTATGAAGGCTCAAGCCGGAATATCCGCGATATTTACCTGTCTTGTGGCGTTGATATACAGGAACTGCGTAAAGAAAAAAAATATATCCATAACTGGCTTATCCATGTCGGATATAATAAAAGAGGAACGTTCAACAGAGGCGCCAATCTCTATGATGACCCAGATACAGTGGAAGCTCTTGACTGCACGTCGTGGGCGATTGCAGCCTTTGGACCCAAAAGCCTCGAAAAGATGGGCATTGATATTCTTAAACTCATTGAAAAATCCGAAAAGAAGTTCCTTGTTTCTGACACCTTTAACGGAAAAGTTTTTAAGGGATTTGATTTTACCGATCAAAACGGTTACATCGAAAAGAGACAACACGGCATCATCTGGTTCGAAGGAACCGGGCATATGGCTCTGGCTTACAGGATCCTCTCAGACTACTATGCGAAAAAAAACGAAAAAGAGCTGGCCCGCGCCTTTGATAAGAAATACCGCTTTTTCCTGAACGAGATGGAGCGGTTCATGTCCGTGGCTGCTGCAGACCTTTACGGACTTCCCTGTACATCCCGTGAAGTCGAGCAAGATAAAATCGCTTATTCTTTTTCTGACTGGTGTCCCATAGTGAGAACGGAAAAAGGGAAATACTCGCTTAGCCTTTCCAGCACCATCTGGCATTACTTTGCTGTCACAGGCTTTAATCCCTTTGATATCTCAATGCCCGCCAAGGAGATGGATCTTGTGGAGACGTCCTGCGAGGAAGAAATCCCGCCTTTTGGAAAAGAAATCCTTCTTGATAAAGACGTTCAAAAGAAATTCCAAATTTGAAGTTTGAAATGTCATATCAAAGGAACGCTTCGCTGAAATTATTAAAAAATCAGCCACTAATGCACA
>JAFGJP010000272.1 GCA_016929035.1 Candidatus Auribacterota bacterium
AGCATGTCGCGGAAAAGAAAATAATAAACGATCACCATTCCTTTCTCGAGGATTTCACCCTGAACTTTGCCTTCGATGTTTGAAAGGGTGTTGCGGAAATTTATGCCGTCTTCATCAGCGCGGATCTCAACGTCATAAGCGTAAATGTTGTTTCTCGATCTCCGGATGCCGCTGAAAAGAATCTGAAGGGTATTTTTGATCTCGCTGAAGCTGGTGATTATTTTCATGGATTCATCTGCCTTCACTAACACTTTACACCCGCAGGATACGAAAGAAAAGGAAAAAATAGATCACGATAAAATCCGGCTCTCAACATAACATCGGATACTTCGACGCCTCCTTCATCAGGCTTAATGCGGGGATAGCGAAGGAAAGAACATTTCTTTCATGAAGGCTTTGCTGCCCCTCGCCAAAGCGCTCCAGACTTCGCCAAGCTTCGTCAAGGTCAATCCTCCCGTCCCTCTGTAAAGTCACGCTGAAGAGGGCTTGCGGAGGCGGATGAATCGTATAAGCGCCCATATCATGCTGACGAATAAGATGACAGCCGTTTCATTGAGAAGCGTATAAAGGTGCGCGACGCTTGTCACGCTCTTCGACCAGCGGAGCCCGTAAAATATGATAAAAGGAGGGAAAAACCTCCTGCTGGTCAGAGGCCAAAAAAGCATAAGGCCGCGGCCGTACGTAAAAAAATCCATGGCTATATGCATCAAATAACAGAGCAGGCATAGGAAAAACCACTTTTGAAATTTTTTTTTGAAAAAGAAAAAAGCGATAAAACCGGCGAAAAGCGAAGCCGCCAGAGCTGTGAACACGCTGTTGGATGCCTGGTTGTGATAGGCATACATATTTCCGCTGAGAACCCCGAGCACCGCATCTATATCGGGAAGAAGAGAGAAAAAAAGCAGCCAGAAAAAGAACAAAGGAATACGAAAAAGGCTTCTGCCGCTGCTGTCATACCGGCGGAAAACTTTGTAAATCCCAAAAGCGGCTGCTGAATGAGCCAGAGGAGAAGGCATAGTGACTTACTCGCTTATTTCCTGATTTTTATACTTTTTTTTGAGAAAATCCCTGATGTTCTCTTTTATTTTCCAGTAAGTGCAGGTATTGCAAACAGGCAATTGGTCATAATCTCCGCGCACATGACGCATCCTCACCTCTTCCATTTCGCGGCTGTTCCACACATCCGAAAGAGATTTCTCTCTGACGTTTCCGACCACCGTCTTCCAGCCATAATCGATACAGCATAAGCTGACAGAACCGTCACAGTTGATCACCATCGTGTACCAGAGAAGAGAGCAGGGATACCTCTCGCTTTTTTGCTTCAGCTCTCCTGTCTGATCAAGGCGCATCGATCCTGCCCAGTCGTGAAGAGGATTGATCTCCAGCTTCTCAACCTTCCCTTTCCACTTCTTGATAAAAGCCTGCTTTTCTTGAGTATTTTCCGGCGTTTCCACAAATTTCAGCCGCACGACAGGCCTTTTTTTTCGCATACTTTTTTTCATTTCCTGGAGATGAAGAATATTGTCCACGACAGCATCATAGGAGTCCCTTCCCTTGGTCTTGAGATAAGTCTCCCGTGACGCCGCATCCAGGCTGATACCTATGTCATCAAGCCCACACTCGATAAAGGCTCTTGATTTTCTGCTGTCAAGAAGAACGCCGTTTGTTACGACAGTAACAATCTGCGATATGTTCTTTTCTTTTGCAAGGGCAACCATGTCGATAATGTTTTTATGCAGCAGAGGCTCGCCGTCCTTTACGAGAAAGAAACGATAGATCCGCTTTTTCCTTGCCGATATCTCACTGACTATTTTTTCATACAGATCCATGTCTAAAAATCTTTTTTTTACGCTGGGAGGCTGGCTGTTCGGACACATCGTGCAAAGAAGATTACAGGCATTCGTCGGATCGACATTGATGATAATCGGGAAGTCCATGGGGATCTTCATACGGAGATACATCTGCCTTGCCATCATCGAAAGCCTGGATCTCGAAGATCTCTTTATTGTCCTTAGTATCAGATTCAGCATTGTATGTGCACCTCAAGAATGTTCCCCGGAGTGCCGGGTGCCCGGTACTGGACCGGTTTCCAGATGTCGTCATCCTTTTTCACTTTAACATGTCTGTTGAGAAGCAGGAAAATCTTTTTCTGATACTTATTCGTGAAAAACCTGAAAAGATGAGGCGGATACAGATAAAAAAAAGAGGACGCTGTCTTTCCTTCTTCCACGACAGCTCTCTTGATCCGTTCGAGTTCCTCTAGCGTAACTGGTGATTCTGTATCGAGATTCTTCAGACCAGCAAAAATGTTCTTCGCCAGACGGGGCAAAAAAAGAAGTGCGTCATAAATCTTGAAAATTACGCTTTTCGTGAGAAAAGGCTCGGCCACATAGATTTTCCCCCCTTTTCTGACCACCCGGATCATTTCTTTTACGGCTCTCACCTTGTCAGGGATGTGATGCAAAACCCCCATGCACACAGCCGCATCAAAAGAACGATCTCTGAAGGGCAGGCTTTCTCCATCCCCCCTTACGAAAGAGCTGTGTTCATTCCCGATCTTTTTTTTAATCATTTTCAGCATCTCGAGAGACGTGTCCACGGCAACAGGGCTCAATCCAGATCGCAGAGCATGAAGTGAAACATTTCCTGTTCCGCATCCAAAATCGAGAATCCTTGTAAACCCCTTTTCCTTCATCTCTGAAATCCACCTGTCAAGAGTGATATATTTATGTTCAAATTCATAAGAACGTGTAATTCTGTAATCATAAGTCTCTATGACTTTTTCCTGGCTGTGATAATAAATATCTTTTTTTAATGACATTTTTATATTTTACTTTTTATTCATATATATACATCTGATCTTTATAAATAATTATGGCTCTATAAAGAAATCTATGGGTAAATATTGACAAAAAGCGAGCAAAGAGGCACCCTTTCATATTAATTTCTCGACTAAAAG
>JAFGJP010000273.1 GCA_016929035.1 Candidatus Auribacterota bacterium
AATATTCAGATTCTTCTGCTGCTGGCTGAGCGTCTGAAAAGAGTGAACAGAGAAAAAAAGAGCAAGCGCAACAAGAACGCCGCATGCGCTCGCCAGCTTCAGAAAGAATTTTCTACGGCTATCTCCCTTGAAAAGCGACAGGCTGAGAAAGAAAAGGACAAATGGCACAGCATGAGCAGCAAAACCAAAAAAAAACAGAAGAAAAAAGCCTGACCATGCTCCTAAAAAACCGACCTTGTTAACAACAGGATGGTTAGGAGAAGATGTATTGAATGAAATATCGTCAGGCGCGTAGGACAGAAGAGAAAGGAAGATCAGGACAGAAGCAAAAAGAAGCAAAATGGCAAAGATTTCTCTCAACAGGCTTTTTGGTTTCATATAAGTGATTATATTACAAAAGTTACAGTTTTTGCTTAATAAAAATTTTATTCTTTTTTATGAATTTTTTATATTGAAGTAAAATAAAACGATATATTTTTACAAATCATTTATAATAAAATGAAAATTCTTGACGAAAGTCATGTGTAATGATATATTTATGATTACTAAAACTTTAATTAATAGTAGATAGAAAAATTGTGTAACCAACGTTATGACAGACAATATCAACCTTGATAACAATTCTTCTTCTGAGGATGATAACAGAGTTAAACAGGTCATGGACCTGGTAGAAGAACTTTTTGTGCTTGAAGGGAAGCAGGACGCGACAACGGAAAGCCTTTACCAGGAAGAACGGAAAGAAGAAGAAACTTTTCAGTGTATTAATTTTCTCGTCGACAAAGAATGGTACGGAATTGAAATCACAAAAGTCAAAGAAATCATTAAAGTTCCTGCCATTACCTATCTTCCATCAACCCCGACATTTATTTCAGGGATTTGCAATCTTCGCGGCAATATCCTGACTATTATCAACACGAAAAAGATTTTTGGCTTAGGCGATTGCCCCGTAACATCAGAATCACGGGTCGTCGTTGTCGACAGCAGAAGAATAATCATCGGTTTTCTTGTCGACGCCGTTTCAGAAGTTGTCGAGATCCCCAAATCAGCTATTGATGACCCGCTTGTTACTCTCGAAGGAGAAAAAGGAGAATATATTGTGGGCGAAACAAAACTTGATGATAAGCTTGTTGCTATCCTTGATATAGATAAGCTTATACAAACTCAATGCATTCTTTCTTCAGAATTCTAAAGAGGAGAATTTTATTATGAAATTCAAGTTCAACAGTATCTTCGCAAAATTTGTCCTGCTGATTTCGGTGATATTGATTGCGACATCGATAGCTTTCGGATTCTATTTTCTGAAAGACAAGAAAAAGACACACCTTAACTTCCTTGAAAAAGTCGGCGAAACCATGGTAAAAAATCTGGCTAAAAACAGCGAATATCTTGTCTATATACGCAAAAAAGATAAAATGAAAGAAGTTCTAACGGAAGTTGTTAAAGAAGAAAATACGGTTTATGCCCTGATCACGGATGAAAAAGGAAACATTATCCAGAAAGCGGCAAAAGACGAGACAAAAGAAGATCAGATTGTTTCTCAGATCCCTTCTGAAGTCAGCAACAAGGCAACATCAGCGACCAATTATACAAAAAATATTTTCACCTTGAACAATATTGAAATCATCGAATCGGTTATGCCGATCTTCAGTGAAAGCGCGACCGAATCAGAAGATGACCTCGCCTACCTCCAGGGAGAAGAAGAAGTCTCAGGGGCCAAAGGCGAAATAAAAAGAATCGGCATTGCCCGCATAGGCCTGACCAAGGCGAATCTCGACAGGGACATCGCCCAGGCGAGAGTCAATATTCTGATTTTCACGCTGATTTTTCTTTTTGGCAGCATCGCCATGACCTTTTTTATCACAAAGATCCTTACAGCCCCTGTCGGGGAACTCGTTAAAGCTACCGAGGCTATCTCAAGGGGAGACCTGACTATTAAGGCCAGAGTCACAACGCAGGATGAAATCGGACAACTGGCTGACAACTTCAACAGAATGGTGACAAGCTTGAAAAAGCTTCTCGGAAAGATCCGCGAAGCCGGCCTGCAGATCACCTCAGCTTCCCATCAGATCCGAGCTTCTGCTGATGAGCAGGCGAGCGGCGCTTCCGAACAGTCTTCTTCAGTTGCTGAAACAACATCGACCGTCGAAGAACTCGCTCACACGGCCAGCCAGATCGCTGAAAACGCAAAAGCGGTTGTCAACGTCGCGGACATGACGCTGAAAAAAGCCAAAGAAGGGAATCACCTTATTAATGACGCCATCAAGGGAATCGAAGACGCCAAGGAGAAAGTCGAGACCGTTGCAAAAAAGATCCTCGGTCTTGGTGAAAAATCCCAGTCTATCGGCAACATTACAAAAATCATCGACGCGATTTCCGACCAGACCAACCTTCTTGCCCTTAACGCTGCGATCGAAGCGGCCCGAGCCGGAGAGGCGGGGCGCGGCTTCGCGGTCGTTGCCGCGGAAGTCAGAAAACTTGCTGAGCGTTCAAGCGAGGCGACGGAAGAGATCCGCAACCTGATCACGGAAATCCAGACAGAGACAAACAGCACGATCATGGCAACCGAAGAAGGCACCAAAGGGGTTGAAAGAGGATCGGCCCTCGTGAAAAAAACAAGCTTCTCCATAAAGGAGATACAGGAGCTCGTCCAGGAAACCAACAACGCGGCCAAGGAGATCTCTCTTGGAACGCAGCAGCAGCAGACCGCTTCAGAACAGGTCGTTAAATCCATGGAAAGCATCAATGAAGTCACCAAGCAGTTTGTTTCTATTACCAAGCAGTCGTCCTCGTCTGCCTCTGAGCTCAGCCAGCTCGCTATCGAGCTCAAGGAGGCCATCGGCGAATTTAAACTGGAAGAAGAATAACAGGACGCTTTTGTCCGGGAGAAAGAAGAGTTCTTATGGCTGCATTCGACAAGTCGGAATTCCTGGCAACTTTTAGAGATGAATCGAACGAGCATATTCAGAACCTGAACAACGGTCTTCTTAAGCTGGAAAAAGACCCGGAAAATCAGGAGCTCATCGAAGAAATGTTCAGGGAGGCTCATACGCTTAAAGGAGCAGCCCGGATGATGGGCTTTGATGAGATCAAGGATATCGCTCACGAAATCGAAGATATTTTTGGCGCCATCGTCAATAAGAAGATCAAGCTGACAACAGACATATCCACTCTGATCTTTAAGACTCTCGACTCTATTTCTCAAGCCGTCGAGGAAGTCGTCAAGGGTGAAATGGTCAGCATTGATACGCCCTCGATCATTACAAGCCTTAAAGATATGCTGAACAGGCATCTCGAGGGGAAAGCCGGATCCGCTTCGCCTCCCGAGGACGTAAAAAAAAAAGTAACTGAACCAGAAGAATCCGGAGAGGAGAAAAAATCCTCTGAGATCTCCCCTGCTTCATCACCCCCTTCTCAAGAACCCCGATCAGACGAGCAGGAAACGAGCGAGTTCGATGAAGACTACATTGCTCCTGAAGAAGCTCCGACGATCGAGCAGGTGAGAGCCGAGCTGGAAGCGCAAAAACTGAAAGCTGAAAAAAAAAAGAAGGAGACTGAGGCTTCCCTTCAAGCCAAACCCTTTGCCCCAAAGCAGAAGACAAAAGTCAAGACTCAGGCCAAGACAGATAAACTCGAGGTCGAAGAATTTATCCGCGTTCCCTTGCATAAGATCAACAAGCTGCTCAACCTTGTGGGAGAAATGGTCATCAACAAGATTAAATCTTCGCAAAAAATATCGATCCTCAAGCGTCTTATCAAGCTTATAAAAATGACCCAAAAAGATTTCAGCGACATCAGCCAGTCAATAATGACCTCGTCTCATCTGCAGAATCTTCAGTCCTCGAATGATCTCCGAAACCTGCTGCAGGAATGCAATGTCAACTTCCATAAGATGAGAGAAGAATCCAACAATCTCTTTGATTATGTCTCTGCCGAGGTGTCTCAGCTCGATCCGATCATCGATGAGCTTCAGCTCCGCATGAAAGAGATCCGCATGCTGCCTGTTTCAACCATCTTCAACACCATGCCCAGGCTTGTTAGAGACATCGCCGTGGCCCAGCAGAAAGAGATCAACCTCATTGTCGAGGGAGACGAAACAGAGCTCGATAAAAAAGTCCTTGAATCGATCAAGGATCCCCTCATCCATCTCCTCAGGAACAGCGTCGACCATGGGATCGAGATGCCCGATGAGAGGGAGTCCTTCGGCAAGCCCCGGCAGGGAACCATCAGGCTTTCTGCTTTTCACAAGGGAGGAAACGTCATTATTGAAATCGAAGACGATGGCAAAGGCTTTGATATCGAAAGGATAAAGGAAACCATCCTGAAAAAAGGATATGCTTCACAGGAAGAGCTGGACAATATGTCCCAGAAAGAAATCACAAATTTTGTTTTCATGTCCGGGTTCAGCACGGCAAAAATCATCACGGAC
>JAFGJP010000274.1 GCA_016929035.1 Candidatus Auribacterota bacterium
TAAAAAGTTAAAAGTAAAAAGTTAAAAATCAAAAATATGGAGCGCAAAAGCGCATATTATTTTAAAAACCATCAAGAATTTAGTGTTTTTCTTAAAAACATGCCCCGGATTTTATTATTTCCCAATTTTAGATATTATGCGAAGCTCGTCTTCTATTTTTAAATTTTTAATCTATCTGCGTGACGCGCAGCACTTCTTCAACTGAAGTGCTGCCGCTGATAATCTTATCCAGACCGTTTTGAATGAGTGTTTTGCTTCCTGATCTGACAGAGGCTTCTTTTATGACGTCTGACGAAATCTGCTTAAGAATAAGAGACTTGATGTCGCTGTCCGCCACAATGAGCTCGAATATGCCGATCCGCCCAGAGTAGCCTGTCCCGGAGCAGTCACTGCAGCCCTGCGGGACAAAGACCCGGCTTTCCTCGGTCAGAGAGCCTTCAGCTCCGAGAAGGCGGATTTCGTCAGCCGTCAGTGTTCTTTCCTGCCGGCACTTCGGACAAAGCTTACGCACCAGGCGCTGGGCAAGGACAGACCGGAGCGAAGACGCGATCAGATAAGGTTCAATGCCCATGTCGATAAGGCGCGTAATGGCCCCTGCCGCGTCGTTGGTGTGGAGGGTCGAAAAGACAAGATGGCCTGTCAGCGATGCCTGGATGGCGATCCGCGCGGTTTCAAGGTCGCGGATCTCGCCTACCATGATTATGTCCGGATCCTGGCGAAGTATGGAACGAAGCCCTGAAGAAAACGTGATGCCGACCTTGGGGTTGACCTGCATCTGGCGGATAATGTCGAGCTGGTATTCAATGGGATCTTCAATGGTAATGATATTTTTTTCAATGGACTTTATTCGGTTAAGCGTGGAGTAAAGGGTCGTTGTTTTTCCGCTCCCCGTCGGCCCTGTCACGAGAATAAGGCCGTTTGATTTCTGAATGCTTTCCTTATAGAAGTCTTCTTCTGTTTTGGTAAAGCCCAGCTTTTCAAGCGGAAGGATAAGCTGCGTTTTATCCAGAAGGCGAAGGACCATGTTTTCTCCAAAAGCTGTCGGGATGGTCGAGATCCTCAGATCGATCTCCCTGCCCTCGACAGTAACGCTTGCTCTGCCGTCCTGGGGCGTTCTTTTTTCCGCGATGTTCATGTTGGCCATGATCTTGACACGAGAAATGATTCCCGCAAAATAATCCCTGGGAGGAGTGGCCACTTCACGCAGTATCCCGTCAACGCGCATGCGGATCCTGACGCTGTTTTCACCGGGCTCGATATGAATGTCGCTCGCCTTGGTCCTCACCGCTTTTTCGATCATGTTGTTGACAAAGTTCACCACAGGCGCGTCTTCTACCCACTTTGTCAAAACGCTTTCTTCCTGCCGGGAAGATGCCTGCTCTTCAAATGTGGAGATGGAGCCGTAGTACTTTTCAATGGTTTTGCGGATAATTCTTTCCGTGGAAATGACTATTTTGATGTCAAGATCTGTCCGCGAACGCAGGTCGTCAATAGCATAAAGATTCATAGGGTCCATCATGGCCACGGTTATCGAGTTGCCGATCTTAAAAAGGGGCATGACCATATATTTTTTCGCAAGATCTTCAGGGACGATGTTCAAAACTTCTTTTTTAATATTGAACGTGCTGATATCCATAAAAGGAATGTCAAGGTATTCCGCAATATTTTCTATCAGCTCTTTTTCCGTGATCATTCCAAGCTTGATGACAGACTGGCGCAGAGGTTCGTTGAGCTCCTGAGCCTGCTTTTTGGCCAGGCCCAGCTGCTCCGGAAGAAGGATACCTTTTTCAACAAGGATATCCCATATGGTGGCATGTGATTCCTGATTCATGCGCCAAATTCCCTTTGACAAGAAGCTATTCTGGACTATAGTTAGTATCAAAACAGCTCTTGAGAATCTTACCATTTTTTGTTTTGATAGTGCAATGAAATTGAAGAAGAAAAAGTCCTTATCAGAATCAGTTACAGATGTTTTGAAAGAAGAGATCAGATTATGCGTATCCCTTGCCTTCAAAGAAACAGGAGACCCTGTTTACCTTGTCGCTCTTTCAGGCGGGCCGGATTCCGTTGCTCTCGCTCATGCGGCCAAGTCCCTGGAAAAAGAGACGGGGTTTTTGATTAGGGCCGTGCATCTTAACCATCTCCTGAGGGGAAAAGAGAGCGAGCGCGACGAGCGCTTTGTAAGAAAGTTTTGTAAAGCCCACAGCATTCCGCTAATCGTGGAAAAAAGAGATGTCCGCGATCTGTCACGTAAAAGCAGGCTGAATCTTGAAAAAGCCGGAAGAGAGGCGCGCCTCGGCGTCTTTAAAAAGGCTGCTCAGGCCTTTTCCGCAAATGGTGTTTTGACCGCGCACACACGGGACGATCAGCTGGAAACGGTTCTCATGCACCTCTTCCGGGGATCCGGCCTTCAGGGAACAGGCGGGATGAAAAAAGTGTCAATCCATAAAGATCTTCTCCTCATCCGCCCGTTTCTATGCGTGAGCAAGAAGATGATCCTGGACTATCTGAAGGAGAACCGGCTGAAATACGTGGAAGATTCGTCCAACAGGAACACGTCTTTTACGAGAAACCGCATTCGGCTGAGAGTGGTTCCCTTTCTGGAAAAAGAGCTGGGAAATGTGACCGGGAAGGTCCTTGATTTTGCAGACATCTGCCGCGACTTCAATGATTTTTTTCTTCAGCAGGAAAAGCGGTTTTTCGGCCGCTTTGTGACATTTCAAGCCGGAAGACTGCACATTTCGCTGAAAATCTTTCAGAAGTACCCGTTTTACGTCAATTCGTATGTCATCCGGCGCGCCCTTGAAAAGCATTATGAGCTTCCTCTTCTCCCTGACAAGAAAACGCTCGAGAAAAAGCTTCGCTCCGCTCTCCGCGCCCATCCCGGGAAGATCCTTGAGATCAGCGCGCATTTTGCTTTTTTACGGGAAAGGAATGATATCTGTGTTATTCGGAAAAGCGACCTTTCTGAAACGGGTTCGATAAGGGTATCGCTTGAAAAAGGAAAAAAAGCGCATGTGAAATTTTTCCTTTGGACGATCGATCTGAAGCCAGTGCCGCATGCGCGCGCGAGCAGGAAAAAAAAGACATTCTTTCAGAAGCTGTTTTTGCGGGATGTTCTTTCCGGGAACGCCTTCACGTGGAGCGCTTGCCTCAAACTGCCGCAGAAAAGATGTCCTTTAACCGTTCGAAGCTTCCGGAGCGGAGACAGGATCATCTACGCCGGGAGAAGGGCCAGGCACACAAAAAAAGTCAAAAACCTTTTTATCGATGCCAAGATTCCTCTTTTCCTGAAGAAAAGGATTCCTGTCATCGAATACGGCAGGAGCATTATCTGTATACCCGGTCTCTATGTTCATCCGGATTACAAAGCTGTGCACAAAGACAAAGATGTCTGGTGCTTGGAGGCCGAAGCCAAATAGAGACGCAGAATAAGAAAATTTTTTTCTGTTTGTACGAAGGACGAACATTTCTTTTCCCTGCGACCGTGCTGAAAGTCCGCCGAAGGAGGATGTTCTCTGTGGTGAGATTTAAAATTATCGAGTGCGATAGCAATCTTTTAAGCTTTTTCTTCTTTTTCCAGCTTTTCCAGAAGCTCATCGAGCTTTTTGTGGATATACTCATTAGACGGGTCGAAACGGAGGACCTTTTCCCACTCGTCAAGAGCCTCTTCGTAGGCGTTCTTTTCATAAAAAGATTTTCCCTTCTCGATCGACTGAGGAAGAAGAATGCCGTAAAGCTTGTCTTCAAAGAGCGCCGCCTGGTGAGAGGTAAGCTCTGAAAAGGGCGGGACGTCGAGCTGATACCAGAGAGAACAGTTCTGACAGAACTCCTCTTTCAGCCCCCTGAGGCGGAAACCCTGCCATGCTTCGCGATAGGAAGAGGCGCTTTTAATGCCAAAACCGTTGAATTTCTGTTTGCATAATGTTATCTCGCCGCTGGAGAGGATAAGCATGGAAGAGGTTGTCTTCCGGCAGAGAGAGTTGTTTTCTCTTGGTGGCGTGAAGTCGATCACGCCTTCCTGCTGGAAAGCCCCGAGGAAATCGTTGAAAGGAAGAAGAAGAACCCGGTCGACCAGATACTGCCATTTTCTGAAAGCGATATCGATTTTCTTTTTTTTCTGCAGGTTGTTGATCATCTGGATAATGATAAAAGGAGTCTCCGATCCGCCCCGCGCTTCCAGAAGACGCTTGATCACAGAATGAGAATTTTCCGTTCCTGATCTTGAATCCAGGGCGTCAAGATTGAGAATGAGGATATCAAGCCCCGAAGACATGAGGCGGGGCAGGTTGTCCGCATCAAGATGCATCCCGTTCGTTTCGATCGCGACCCGGTGGAACCCCCTGCCTTTGGCCGTCCGGATGAAGTCATGCGCTTTCGGGTGAAGAAGCGGCTCCCCAAAGCCGGAAAGGCACAGCATGGGAACATGGCCGGCGAATTCATCGAGTATCCTGTAAAAAATCTCCTCGCTCATATCAGACTTTTCTCTGTCCAGGATGGTCTGAGGGCAGCTCCTGCAGGCGAGGTCGCAGCGGCTGGTAATCTCCACTTCAAGAAAACCAGGATAGTCTTTTTGAGAAACGCTACTAAAGTCTCCTTCCCTTTCGAAAAAATTGTCGATTGAGAGCTCTTCGTAAGCGGCAAGGCATTTTTTCAGATTTTCAAGGTTGCTTTCTGTCAGCAGAGGATAAAACTGCATCTCTTTCCCGGGATAGAGTTCGGAGAGCCCTTTTTTCATGTATCCGTCCCGAGCGTTCCTGAAGCTGAGAAGCTCCATGACAAGAGAAGGTTTTCCAAAAGTATTTTCCACTTTTTTCTTTTTGGCGTTTCTGTCGCTTTCTATGCCGTATTCTTTCTGAAGAAACTCCGCATCGTCATCAATTGTTCGAAGAATATGCTGAAGTCGGCGCTTTTTTTCAGCCTGGACCTGCATAAAAAGCGTCTTCAGCTCTTCCACTGGAGCGGCGACAAGAGGAACAGACGGATGTCCGCAGGAGAAGAAATCTCCGCGATGAACCGTCTGAGAAATAAACGCGTCCAAAAGGTCTGCCTGCAGAAGAATGTTGTGGTCAGCCTGAATGACCGTTGCATGATCTATATGCTGAGAGCGGGCGAATTCAAGAAGAGCTTCGGTGATATAAAACCCGTAATGCGCGTTCCGAAAAGTGAACATGGTGTTTATCAGCCGGTTTTTTTCGTCTATCGCGTACGGGGAAACAGAAGGAAAGCGGATAAGATGGAAGTCGTCTCTTTTGAACTTTCTGGCCGTGTCTTCTATGGCATCGTCAGCGGGCGAGGCGGATGTCACAAGGTAAAAGGCCTTGATAAGCGAGCTTTTAAAAGCGTTGAAAAGCAGGTATTCAAGCGCTGTTCGAGATGACGTGACCTGTTTCAGAACAAGCGGTCTTTGATCAAGAACATTCCTGACATTCAGGGACGCGTGTATAAAAAGAGCCCTTTCCATGATCTTATTTCTTTATCTGTTTTTCAAAATATTCGAGATCTGCTTTAACCATGATCCTGACAAGTTCGTCAAAGGTGACTTTTGGCTCCCAGCCCAGGATTTTTTTCGCTTTTGAATAATCTCCCTGGAGAATGTTCACTTCAGACGGGCGAAAATAGCGCTTGTCGATCTCAATATGCTTTTTCCAGTCGATCTTGACAATATCGAATGCGCGCTCTACGAATTCCTTAACGGTATGTGTCTCTCCTGTGGCTATGACAAAATCGTCAGGAGACTCCTGCTGGAGCATCAGCCACATGGCTTCGACAAATTCCGGAGCGTAACCCCAGTCGCGCTTGGCATCCAGGTTTCCGAGATAAATCTTATCCATAAGCCCAAGCTTGATCTGGGCCACGCCACGGGTGATCTTGTGCGTGACAAACGTTTCTCCTCTGCGGGGGGACTCATGGTTGAAAAGGATCCCGTTGGAAATGAACATATTGTAGGCGATGCGGTAGTTTCGGGCCATGTGATAGGCAAAGACTTTTGAAGACGCATAGGGCGACATGGGATTAAGCGGCGTATTCTCGCTCTGAGGAACTTCCACCGCGTCACCGTACATCTCACTGCTGGATGCCTGATAGACCCGGGTGTGGTTAAGATCGGCCTCTCGTATGGCTTCAAAGATGCGAAGAGCGCCGAGCCCCGTGACATCAGCCGTGTACTCCGGAATGTCAAAGCTCACGCGGACATGGCTCTGAGCGGCAAGGTTGTAGATTTCATCAGGCCTGATCGTGCGAATAATATGATTGATATTGCTTGAGTCGGAAAGGTCTCCAAAGATCATGTTGAGCTTCTGGCCTTTCACATGCTCGTCCTGGTTGATATGGTCAACCCTCTGCGTGTTGAAAGAGCTGGACCGCCTTTTGATCCCGTAAACGTCGTATCCTTTGGAAAGAAGGAGCTCGACAAGATAAGATCCGTCCTGTCCGGTTATGCCGGTGACTAAAGCTTTTTTCTTCATAGAATGACCATCCTTTTATAAACGAGCGATATTTACTTATCTCTTTAAATTGCAATAGATTATTACAATTTTAAAAACAAAGAAATCAAAAGATTATATAGTCTTTTTCTATCATCTATTCTCTGTTCTCTGATTTCTGAAGTTCAGTCGGTTGTCCTTATATCATCGACGTCGATTTCAACAGACACGACCTGTGAAATCAGCTCAAGGCCGACAACAAGCCGGTACCTGTTATTTTTTTCAATCACATATCCGCGGATTCCACGGAACGGCCCCCTTTTGACCTCGATCTCCTTGCCTGGAATGAATTCAGGATAAGGGTCGACTTTGATATCCCGCGTTTCGAATCTCTTGAGCGCCTCGATCTGATTATCGGGCACCGCTGCGGGTTCCGGAAAGCCCACAAGCTTGACAACTCCTTTTGTTTGAATGACTTTTTTTTTGTCAAGGAGCGGGATGTGAACAAAAAGGTAACAGGGGAACAGGGGAAAATCAATGATTTTTTTCCTGTCCTTCCACTTTCTTTTCATCCGCCTGACAGGAAGATAAGTCGTAATGTCGTTCTGGATGAGAAGAGCAGCCACTTTTTTTTCAAAACGGCTTCTGGAATGGACGGCGTACCACTTGGGAACCGTGAGAATGTCACGCTCCTTCTGTTCCTGTGATGAAGTTTTGTCTGGCATATTTTTCCCGGTGTTTACTGAGTTCGCAGGCAGAGCTTGAAGCCGTTATAGGATTCCCCGCTTTTTGAAACAAAAAATTTCCCGTTATACTGCTCGGCTATGGTGTTGATGACAAAAAAATGAATGAACTTCAGGAAGTCTTCATCCGTGGCCTTTTCGGTCTGGAAATCGGCGATCACATTACTGAATTTTTCCGATGCGTAGGCTTTGCTTTCGCCATCGGTAAAAAGCTCCAGCACAAAATCATTTTGTTTTTTTTCCACTGCGAGAATCATGGGAAGGCCATGTTTTTCGGCCTTCAGGATCTTAATCAGCATGGTAATGAGGTACCTCAGGCTTTCCTTGTCCACGAAGATATTTTTTGAATCCGTCTGACCGATTTTAAGCGCCACGTTATATTTTGAAGGAGAAAACTTGTAGTTCAGCTTGTTGATGACGTCTTCTGTCAACTCGATAAATTCCACATTTTCATTATGGATGTTGATTTTTCCTTCAAAGAAAACACGCACGGCGTTGATCAGATAAGCGATATCGTTGATCTTGTTGTTAGAATTTTCGATTATTCTCAGAAAATTTTGGATGTTGTTCTGATCGTTTTCGCTTGGAATATAATTGCGGATGAGGCTCCAGAGCGACTCCTTCCCAAGAGCGATCGTTATCGTGTAATTTTGAACGTCATGGACAACATCGGCAAAATAGTCGGCAAGGAATTTATTAAAGGTCTTTTTTTCCATATGAATGTCTTTTCGGATTTCGTTAAAAGCTTTTACATCTCATCGGCAAAACACGGGGCCTTTCGATTGAAGGCTAAAAGCCCCACGCTAAATATAATAACGGTTAGTATAATTGAATAAAAAGTAAAAATGTTCCATGGTATTGGAATGCCCAGAAACGCTTTTCTGTACAATCCCACCACCAGAAGCATAGGATTCAGGTAGTAAATCTGAAGGAGAAACTGCTTGAAGACAGAGGTGACGTTATTCTGAATATTCTGGATCATCGCCAGAGGATAGATAATGGGCGTCATGAAGAACCAGGCCATAAGGATCACGCTGATAATATGCTCTGTGTCTTTGAAATAAACATTCGTGACGGCAACAATGAGGCTCAGACCGGAGACCAGAAGCACATGAAGGGTGATAGCCGGAAAAAGGTAGCCGAGGTTGAAGTGATAATCACCGAGAACAGCAGACACCTTGGTAATAACAGGGATTAGAAGTCCGACAACAAGGAGGGAGAGCAGAAGATTGATCGTATTGGCGCTCAAGGTTGAAAGAGGGAGTATAAGCCTTGGAAAAGACGTCTTTTTGATCAGCGTGGAATTGCCTTCAACGACATTGATGGCATCCCCGATGCACATGTTCAGGAAATGCCACGGGATAACGCCGGTTATCAGATAAGGAAGGTCCATCGGGAAGCGCATGATGCCGATGAACAACATATAGATAATGATCATGAAAAGGGGGTGGAGAAGCGTCCAGAAAAATCCCAGGAAGGAATTCTTGTATCGGATTTTCAGGTTGCGCGCAACGAGGTTGTAAAGCAGCTCCCGGCGCTTGATCATGTCAGACACAATGGGCATAATGTTTACCTTTTCCTTACCAAACAGGATTCTGTAAAAAGCGCATACTTATCTATAATAATCGGTATAAGGCTTTTGGCGATATCTTTTTTCTCTCCCTTCAAGATACAAAACGGCCTTGTCTCTCCGCGGATAAAAACTTTGATCTGACTTGCATCCGTTGAGAATCCGCGCTTCTCTTTAAAAACGCGGTTGGCCATGATCATGTGAATATTTTTTTCATGAAGCTTTTTTATGGCGTTCCTGGATACATTGTCCGTTTCAGCGGCAAAGCCGGCGAAGAACTTTTTTGACCCTTGAAATCGACGGACAAGGCGGCAGAGAATATCCGGATTTTTTACGAGCCGCAGGCGGAGCTTATGCGCGTTTTTTTTAATTTTTGATCGAAGAAATGAGCTTGGACGAAAATCGCAGACAGCAGCCGTCATGATGAGGATATCATGCGTTTTCATCTCGCGTTCGACCAGACGGAGGAGATCCACAGCTGACTCAAAGCGTTTGATACGGACGCCCCGGATCTTCGGGCTTGCCACCGGGCCGAGGCAGAGAGTCACATGCGACGCCCGATTCACAGACGCCGAGGCGAGAGCGATGCCCATTTTCCCTGAAGATGGATTGGAAATGAAGCGCACGGGATCAAAGTACTCCCGTGTTGGCCCGGCCGTAATGAGAAATGAGGGACGACGCTTCTGGGTACGCTTAGCCATGAGATCTCATGAGAATTTTGATTTTCCTGATGATTTTTTTCGGATCGCTCATTCGGCCACAACCTTCGTCTCCGCAGGCCATTTCGCCTTTTTCTGCGGCCATGACGCATACGCCTTTTCCCTTGAGGGCCTTGATGTTGTCCTGGGTCTGTCGGCTGAGGTACATCTTCTCGTTCATGGCAGGAACGAGAAGCTTCGGGCAGCAGCAGGAAAGAA
>JAFGJP010000275.1 GCA_016929035.1 Candidatus Auribacterota bacterium
ATAAAAAAGAGAAAGTATATGCGAAAAAAAGCTTCAGGAAGGTTCCATACCGTGTAATACAGCCCTCTGAAAAGCTTTACCAGGGCATGCAAAGGGTGCGCTGTCACAAAGGCGATGACGCCTGTCGGCTCAAGGGATTGCATTTCAGGGAACATTCTTTTGACAGAAAGATAAAAAACGATGTTTTGCTTATTGCTTAAAAGAACCTGACCGGTTTCCTTTGAGAGATAGATGACATAGGGCGCGGACAGCATGGCTAGAGAAATCAGGAAAAGAAAAGGCTTGAGAGGCTTTTCCCTGAAGCCTTTTTTCTGAAAAACAAGAACGATGAAAAAAAGGATCCCGACAACAATACCCTCTGGCTTGACATAATAGGAGAGCCCGAAGCAAGATGCTGAAGAAAAGGTGGAAAAGAAAGAGGGTTCGTCTTTCAGAAACATCAGGTAGCTTCCGCAGAAAATCAGGAAAGCAAAAATCGTCTCGGTTAGAACTTCGCCGGAAAATCGAAAGAGGAGAGGGTGGAAGAGCATGAAAAGAGATGCCCAGGCAGCTACATTGAAGCCGTAGAGTTTTTTCCCGGCCCTGTATACAGCCAAGCAAAGAAGAATATGGAAAAAAGAAGAGGCCAAAATACCGCCCAGCTCAAAAGAATTGAAATATTTTCCTGTCTGGGGAAAGAATTGATAGAGTGGCTTAAGGAGAAAGGCGCCAATGCCAGCTGAAAATGGGTAAAGTGGGGGGAAAGTTACATCAAGAAGTCCTGATGGTCCTTGATCGAGGAATCTTTCCGAAAGGCAGGCATAAATGACCCCATCCTTTGTAATAATTCCGTATTTATTGAGCAGCAGAGACTTGGATAATATATAAAAAACAAGCAGGAGAAGGATAAAAGCTTTCTTATTCACGTATGATTTTAGGGTTTGTCTGATAACCTGTTATTTTTTATAATACAGTTTTCAATTATTAGTATGGTATATTATTTGCTTTTAAAAATATAACAAATAAATTATGTCAAGCAAAACAGGAAAAAAACCGATTATATTGTAGAATTTTTAAACGTATCGTATTAAGTTATGTGCAGAGCTGTCAGAAAAGAGCCAATAGCTATCCGGGTTGATGGGAGCCGTTCCAAGGGAATGGGTCACATCATTCGTATGCTTTCCGTGGCTCGAGAACTGGTGTCATCCGGCATCAGATGTTTCTTTATAACCAAACCGTTTGAAGAAGGATATTGTCTGATAGAGAAGCAAGGTTTTCCCATCTATCTTATAGACAAGGAATTAGAGAGTCATGAGAACAGCTTTGCAGTAATGAAGCGGATTCTTGATTCTGAATCATGCCGCCTGATCATTCATGACATTCAGAAAACGACTTACACCTACATGAATAAGCTGAAAAGGCTCGGGCTTTTTACAATAAACTTTGATGATACGGGTTCCGGGGCTCCTCTTGCTGATATCCTGATCGATCCTTTTGTAAGCGAGGACAAGACAACCCCGGAAATAAGGAGGTTTTTCGGCCCCAGATATCTTATCCTGAGAGATCAGTTTACCATGAGATCTTCCAGGAAAGTCAGCAGCGATGTAAGAAAAGTCTGCGTTATGCCAGGAGGAACAGATGCCGGGCGAATGATGGAAAAAGTCGTTTCCTGGATATGCGAACTTCCTGATCATTATGACATCTATGTGATGGCCGGGATGAGCATGGAATCAAGCAGCAGCGCACTTTATTCAGACCATAATAACAGCATTTTCATGATCCGGGACTGGGATTCCACGCCGGATATTCTCAGGCAGTGCGATCTCAGCATCACTTCAGGAGGAGTATCCATGTGTGAATCCTGTGCTCTTGGAGTGCCTACCCTCGCTGTGGCCCAGGTAGAGCACGAGATCTCGAATATTGAGCAGTTCTCAAGCAAACAGGCTGTTCTCTCTCTCGGGAAAGCACAGGACCTTCGAAGGGATGTCTTCAGGGATGTTTTTGTGCGGCTGGAGAAAGCCGCCCGCTTTCGTCAGGTTCTTTCAGAATGCGGAAGAAAGACGGTTGACGGTTTGGGGAAAAAGCGCGTTGTCCGGATCATCAAGAATTTTTACCGGGAAATCAGATCCTCGCAGGACATGCTTCTCAAAGTCGCTGTTAACTGAAGTCTTTTTGTTTTGGGGTTGATAAGACATTTTCTCATAGCACAGAAAAGACAGGTGTTTTATGTCCGATATCCTGATGATGATTGGCGCCGGTATCATGCAGTACCCGGCTATCGAGGTAGCCAGGAAAGCTGGCTACAGCGTTGTTGCTGTAGACGGCAATCTTCGAGCTGTCGGTAAAGAGATAGCTGATTTTTTTCTCAATGCTGATATCAGCCGCTGGGAAGATGTGCTGCGTCTTGCAGAGAAGTTCCACAAAGATGTCTCTCCCATAGGTGGCGTAATAACTGTTGGGACAGACTTTTCGTATACAGTAGCCAAGGTTGCCGAGAGATTCGGGCTTGTCGGCGTTTCGCCTGAAACGGCGCTCGCCGCGACAAGAAAAGATATCATGAGAAAAAGGTTAAAGGAAAAGTATGTGCCGTGTCCGGATTTTGACGTAGCGGCTTCTCTTCAGGAAGCAAGAGGCGTCTTCCGAAGTTTGGGAAACGAATGTGTCATCAAGCCGGTCGACAATATGGGAGCAAGAGGCGTGTGTCTTGTCAGAAACGAAAAAGAGCTGGATGCCGCTTTCCCGAAGGCGATTGCCTTCAGCCGGATCGGGCGCGTTATTATCGAAAAGTACATGGAAGGTCCTGAGCTTAGCGTTGACACACTTATTTGTGACGGGCAGGTCTATCTTCTCACAGTGGCTGACAGGATCATCAGCGGAAAGCCCTATTTTATTGAAAAAGGACATACGATCCCTTCATCGCTTTCCGAGGAGGCGATTGGAAACGTGTTTGACGTGATGAAGAAGGGGATTCATGCTCTTGGCATTACTGTCGGGGCGTCCAAGGCGGATATGAAAGTGACTCCGCAGGGGCCTATGATAGGGGAGATGACAGCTCGTCTGAGCGGGGGCTTTCATTCCCAGTACACTGATCCGCTGGCAACGGGGATGAATTCTATAAAAGCGGCTGTCGACATAGCCATGGGTAAACCTCTCGATAAAGTGGACATTACTCCGAAGTTTCACAGAGGTGCCTGTGAAAGGTCGATTTATCCTGACCCCGGAAAGGTCGTGAAGATCTCAGGCATCGAAGATGCCCTGAACATGAAGGGGATTGAGAGAATTTTTCTCAATGTCAGAGTAGGAGAAAATCTGTATCCCGTGACGTCGAACATGGGGAAAGCCGGGCATGTGATCGCATGGGGGTATACGCGCGAAGAAGCGATCGACAATTGTGAAAAAGCTCTAAGAAAAATCCGGATCGATACGGTGGCCGCATGAACCTGTATGTTTACATGATACTCCATGGAAACCTGTCTTTTTCAAGTATTCCGACAAGCCAGTATTCGATAGTCCTTGATACCTGCTACTGGCCTGTTCTTGAGATGGTCAGAAAGGGCTTTAAACTGGGACTGGAATTTCCTGCAGAAACCCTTGAAGAAATCAATAAAATCGATCCGTCATTTATATCGGAGCTGAAAAAGCTGTGGGAACAGAAGAAATGCGACTTTATCGGCTCAGGATACACGCAGTCTGTTTTTCCTCTTATTCCCTTTGACGTCAACATGAAAAATCTTAACCTGGGGAAAAGCCTTTATAAAAAATTCTTTAAAAAAGCACCCCTAATGGCCTTTTTGAATGAAATGACCTATTCCGAAGCTCTTCCTTCTCTTTATGCCAGGGAAGGATATGAGTCGATTATCATGGACTGGGACAATGCGGCTGAGTTTAATGATTATACGGACGAGCTCCGCTACCGGACGGCTTATGTGCGGGTCAACGGCAAGCGCATTAGTCTCCTGTGGAACAGCTCTCTCAACTCATACAAGTTCCAGCGCTGCATCTATAATCGTATTCCCCTTGACGAGTATACCAGGAACATCATTTCTCACCGGAGCCCGGAATTCGACAGATCCCTGATACTTTACGGAACAGACTGGGAAATGTTCAATTACCGGCCGGTGACCGGAGAAGTCATGCGCGGAGAGGTTGAAAAGATCCGGATGATCCTTGAATCTCTTCTCGCAAAACCAGGGATCAGCCTTGTCAGGCCATCGGAGGTCTTTGAAAAGATTCCGCCGGTCGAAGAAGTTGCTATCAGCTCCTCCGAGTGTCCCATTCCGTGCAAGAACAGAGATGATTACAATGTCATCCGGTGGGCCGTGAGCGGAAGGGATGACGTGCAGATCAACACACAGTGTTATCGCCTCTATAATCATCTGAAAGACCTTGAGGCCATAGACGGCGGCTCGGCAGATGTCAGCGGCCTTTGGAAAAGCCTGTGTCATCTCTGGGGGAGCGATTACCGAACGAAGACGACCAACGAGAAGCATTATTACTTCCGGAATAATATGGGAGAAAAGCTGACGCGAGCGATTATGTTGAAGGAAAAAAAGATCAAAAAAATAGCGCCCAAAGGGGATTTTATCATAATGAACACAACAGGATTTCCTCTGAAAAATGAGCCTGTGGAATTCGTCCTTCAGTTTCCAAGGGGTGCGTACAAAAAGCCGAGCATAGGGATCGAGACGACGAAAGGACCTCTTCTCTCTCAGTGTGAAGAATTTTCTCTTTACCGCGATGGAAGCATACGCTCTGTGAAGATCGTTGCCGAGGCGAGCCTTGATGCGATGGAAAAAATCTCCTGCCGCCTGTTTGAGAGAGAAAAAAAGAGCTCGTCAGACGGCCTCATACGGATTGACAGGGATTTTATCAATATCGATACACCGGAAGTCTATTTGTCTTTGTGTAAGGCCACGGGAGCTGATATCCGCGAACTCATATTTAAAAATATCTGTGAAAAACCGCTCATCAAGTATCTTCCGCCTGTTTACTTTGACCATATCGGCCATTCTCATGACTATTACTCCGGATGGAACCAGTACTGTACCGGAGAAGGACAGATCTTTAACGATACGATGAGCGTGACCCAGAGCTTTGAGAGAATCGATTATCCCATTCGAACCCCTGTTTATTTCACCATGGAGCTTCCGTTCGGCAGGTGCCTGAAAACCGTGTATACGTATACGCATTGGCCGAGGGTCGACATCCGGTTCCAGTTTGCTTTTTTTGACCTGAACCCGGTTTATTTCAGGGCAGGGATCACAACGCTCAATCCGGAAGCATTTGACAAAGAAAGCCTGTCTTTTGCTACTGTTAACGGGGCAGACATGGTGGAAAGATTCCCTCTCACAGGCCACAGGGTGATGCACAACAGCCCTGTTGTGCCTTTTTCATCAGGAACGACATGCCTGGGATCCACGGAGGGCTGGGTTGATATTTCCGACAAGGACAAGTCTCTTGCCATCATCAGCGATAAGTCAGATCTTTACAGCGTGCCTATGATAGAGTATGAAGAGATCAACTCCAGGTATCTTCTTCGCGTTTACAATTCCCTCAGCGAATCTGATGAGACAGGTCGAGTTTTATGGAGGGGACATGATGAGATCACTTTTGTGTATTACGGGCACAATAATCGCATCGATGATATCAGGAAAAAGGCGGCAGCCGTGAATCGAAAAGTCCTGGTCGTGTCCAGGACCGGATGCATCAAATAAAAAACCTTTGCAGGCATTTGATGTAAAAACAGGATCTGACAGAATGAACGCTTTACTTTCCCAGTTCAAGCCGTATGAAAAAATATATTTCAAAAACCTGCAGGTTCTGCAGGAAAAACATTCTCCTCTCGTTCCTTTGCTGAGCTGCCCTTTTTTTTCTGAAAAAGTGGAAGCCTTCAACACAAAGGACGGGCTTCCGACCCTTTCCCTTGACGGTCGCCTGCTTCATAGCCGGAGGCACCCTCTCCGGGAAGCGGATAAATTTTGCGAGTCAAACAGGATCCGCCCTGATGATTTCATTATCCTTTACGGATATGGTCTCGGCTACCATGTTCACGCCATATCGCGCCTTCTGGGAGAAGGGGGCTTTCTTTATGTTGTCGAGTGCAATCATGACATCCTGAGGGCCGCGTTCATGCTGGTCGACCAGACCGAGGTCATGAGTCAAGACAATGTCTTTATCATTACCGGAGCTGACGACAGGGATGTTGCGCTCCGGCTTGACAACGAAGTCTTCTGGGCTTTTGAAAATATCGAGGATGAGAGAAAAAAAGTCCTTTTTTTTAATCCTTCTCTTGAACTCATTCCGAGAAGATTTTCCCGGATCAATGACGTTTTTGAACTTTTTTCCTTCCAGAGGCGGGCGCGCTACAGCCTGGGAGAAAAAATGATCAGCAACCTGCAGCGAAACATTCCAGGCCTTCTGGAAGCCTGCTCCGTTTCAAGCCTTTTTGGAAAATTTGCCGATGTTCCCGGCTTTCTCGTGGGAGCAGGACCCGGGCTCGATAAAACCATTCATTTTCTTGATAAGTTCAGGGAAAAGGCGGTGATCTTTGCCGTCGATTCAGCATGCCAGCCTCTTTACAGCCGCGGGATTATCCCAGATTTTGTTGTCTGCGTTGATCCCAAGGATGAGACGATTCTCAATTTTCAGGATATTGCGGAGCTCTCGAATCTCATTGTTCTTCCAACGGTGTGTGCCGATGTGCTGGATCTGAAGAAGTCGCGCCTTTTTACAGCTGTCCAGGAAAAAAGCCTTGTTCAGGACATCTGCGGAACGCTTCTGGATTCAAAAGGATTGACCCAGGCCGGGGGATCTGTTTCCTGTATCATGTTTGACCTGGCCGCGAAGATGGGAGTGAACCCCGTGCTGCTTGCCGGCATGGACTACGGCTTTCCGGGGTGGAAGTCGTATGCCGTGATGACGCCCGAGTATAAAAAGCTGGCTTCATCCATTTCCCGTTTCAATTCCATGGAGACCATGAGCTACAACTTCATCAGAAGTCAGAAAGTCATGTATCTCGAAAATACAAGCGGCATACCCATTCCGACATATCAGAGCCTTTACAGCTATGCCCGCGGAATGGAGCAGCTGATCAAGCAGCATGACGATACAGCTGTCTACAATCTTTTTTCAGATGGCGTCTATCTCGAGGGCACGAAGAGTATGTTTTTTGAGGAGGAGCTGGATGAGCTCCTGAAAGAAAATGTCGATAAGGAGAATATCATCAGCCAGGCAAAGAGCGATGATCTGACAGAAGATGACAAAAAAGCTTTGCTGGCCGTTGCGAAGATGGACCCGTCTCAGATAAAATGGTAATTTAAAACATCATTAAAATAATACTGAGTTGAAAGCATGAAAAAATATATTCCTTTTTTCAAGCCGTCTTTTTCTGCCGGAGAAGCGCGCGCTCTGGGTCGAGTCGTCAGGAGCGGCTGGCTGACGACCGGCAGGGAAACAGCGCTTTTTGAAAAAGAGTTTAAACGTTTTTCAAAAGCGCGTCATGCTGTCGGCGTTACGTCCTGTACGGCCGGCATGCATCTTTGCCTGTTGTCTCTTGGAATAGGAAGAGGAGATAAAGTTGTAACGAGCACGCTGACATTTGCCTCCACAGCTAACGTGATTATCCACGTCGGCGCTGAGCCTGTCTTTGTTGACGTCAATGAGGATGATTTTACTTTTGTTATGGCAGGAGTCGAGCATCATGTTGCGCGCGGCTGCCGGGCGGTCATACCTGTGCATTATGCAGGAGCTGTCTGCGATCTGTCAAAACTGCAAAAACTCAAAAAGGAATACGGCGTAAAGATCATCCAGGATGCGGCTCACTGCATCGAGGGAAACTGGAAGGGCAAAAGCCTGTCTTCTTACGGCGATGCGGTCTGCTTCAGCTTTTACGCGACAAAGAACATCACAACAGGCGAAGGCGGAATGGTGACGTTGAATGATCCATCTCTTGCCGATAAGATCCGCATCATGTCTCTTCACGGTCTCAGCTGTGATGCCTGGAAGCGCTATACAAAAAAAGGAAGCGCCTTTTACCAGGTGCTGATGCCGGGATACAAATACAACATGTTTGACCTGCAGGCCGCCATCGGGAGAGAGCAGCTGAAAAAAATACGACATCTTTACAGAAAAAGGAAATCCGCAGACAGGCTTTACAGGAAGCTTTTAAGCCCTGTTGACGGTATCCGCTTTCAAAGGCTTCGCAAAGAGGGGGCTCATGCCCATCATCTTTTCGTGGTGGATCTGAACACAAAAAAGAGCAGCATAAGAAGAGAAAAGCTCATGGATATTTTTCGTAAAGCGGGCATAGGGTTCAGTGTTCATTTTACTCCACTCCATATGCACAGGTATTACAAAGAGCATTTCAAGCTGAGAGAGAAAGACTTTCCCGTTGCCTCGCGGCTTGCACGGGACATCATATCCCTTCCTTTTTATCCGGATATCACGGAGAAGGATATTCGCCGCGTCGTTGCATGCGTCAAGCAGGCGTACAAGAGATAGATGCACAAGCAAACGATGTAGGTCCCGCAGCAGAATAAGCAATCCGAATACATAACATTTTACGGGGTTTGCTTTGTCGTCCACCTGCGGTGAGACTCCTCGCTATGACGATTTTTTCCGTAACAATAAATGATATCATGCTAAGAAAACGTCGTCATTGCGAGGAACGCAGTAACGAAGCAACCTTAGTAAATCGTAAAAAAGTTGCCGTTTCATTGGCAGCTACTTGGTTTGCGAACTGTCTTTGCGTTAAAATTGACAGGAGCAAAAAACTCCACCCAGCTTTTCAATCAAACAGATACAGCAATTTCTCTTGTCCTTTCTTATCATCTAAAACTCATGTATAATCCGTATTATGAAAACTATTCCGCACATGATTTATGCTGACAGCAAAAGACGCATATACGACCACCCGGATTATCAGGCCGCTGCTTTTGACGGCAGACAGTTCGTTGTGCCTGAAAAAAAAGAGTATATCCGTCTTCCTGAATACAGCAAGTTCTTTATCATACCAGGGGCAAAAGCTGTCGGCTTTAATCCTGCCGCCCGCTCCTTTGAAGCCCCTGATAAAGAGGTTGTCGCTGTCGCCGCTTTCATGAGGCCGGGCTATGTGAGGCTTTATCATCCGGCTTTTTTATTTGAAGATAAAGACAGAGACTACCTGCCTCTCTGGGCCTACACGGCCGCAGCCTTCTCAAAGAACCATTTTTATGTGCCCGCCGTTCACATTGACGCCAATAAAAGATGGCAGCCGGAGCATTACGATGACAGAGAGATCCTTCCCCGCATCAGCGCCTTGAAAAAGAAATTCAGGAAAAACCGTCTGATCGAGCACCTCACGCGCTGCGCGGTCCATTATCACTGCTTTGCCGCCAAGAATCTTTTTATGGGAAGGTGGGAGGCTCCGCTTCCTGTCAGCCGGGGATGCAACGCCAGATGCCTTGGATGCATCTCTCTCCAGAAAGAGGAGTTTTTTCCAGCCTCTCATGAAAGGATCTCTTTTAAGCCAAGCGTTAAAGAGATCAAAGAAGTGGCGGTCCATCATCTGGAGAAAGCAAAGGAATCAATCGTGAGCTTCGGACAGGGCTGCGAAGGCGAGCCTCTCATGGACGCTGAGCTTATTGCTTATTCCATCAGGGAAATAAGGAAAAGCACAGAAAAAGGCGTTATTCACCTGAATACAAACGGATATTCTCCTGAAAGAGTCAGGAGGCTCTGCGATGCCGGGCTTGATTCCATACGCATTTCTCTTTCCAGCGCACGGAAAAATCTTTATGACGCCTACTATCGCCCGGTGAATTATGCTTTCAGCGATGTTATCGAGAGCATTAAGGCCTGCTCAGAAAAAGGGATATATACCGCGATAAATTACCTGGTCTTTCCAGGGATCTCGGATGAAGAGGAGGAGTGGCAGGCATTCAAGACGATTATTCTGCATGTCAGGCCTCATTTCGTTCACTTCAAGAATCTGAATATCGATCCTTTTTTCTACCTGGACAAAATGAAGCAGGCCGGCGGATGTTCGACCCGCCTTCTTGGAATAAAGGCGATCATTGATAACCTGAAGAGAGATTTTCCAAAGGTCAAGCTGGGATACTTCAACAGGACAAAAAAAGAGATCCAGGAACATTTGAAAAGCGTTTAAGGCTGTGAAACAAAAAAAGAAAACGATAAGATTTCAATTTGTTTTGATGCTTTTTTTATGGGCTTTTTTTTGTCCTTTCAGTCTTTATGCGGACGTTATTTATCTCAAAAACGGAAGGACCCTTGAAGGGATCATTATAGAAGAAACAGAAGGGAAAATCACCCTTGACCTCGGTTTTGGAACGATTATTGTCAAAAGAGAAGGAGTAAAGAGAATCGAAAGGGCGACAGGGCAGGAGGAGCAGTCCCTGCAGGATAAATGGAAGAAGGAATATTTTGATTCTGAAAGGTTTACACCTCCACGATTAAAGGGTCTTGTTTCTGAGCTGAACATCCTTTCAAGCAAAAGAGATGAAGCTGTCAGAGCTGAAAGCGAGATCTATCAGATGGAAAGGCAAAACAGGAAGAGTACCGAAAGAATAGCGCAGAAGAAAAAAGAGCTTGTTGAAAAAAACGCTTTGCTGGCACAGGCCAGCCCTGAGGAAAACGTTCAGCACTACAACGAGCTTGTCACTTCGATAAACAAGCTGAGCGCTGAGCTTGTTCTTCTGCACGATGAGCTGATCGAGAACAGGAGAAAAAGAGAGGAGACTCTTCGATCTGTCTCCGGCTACTTTCAAAGCCTCTCAGAATTCTCTGACAGGATGAAAAGAAAAAGAGCTGAGCTTGAAAAAAAAGGTTTGTCGCAGGAAGAAGATTTGTTTTTTTTAAGAGTCGAAGAGCGTATGAGGGAATACAGGGATGAATTTCATCAAAACGCCATTTCCTGCGAAAATGTTTCCGGACGGCACGTCATTGTCACGGCTTTTATCAATAAACAGATCAAGGGGTCATTTCTTGTCGACACGGGAGCAACCGTTGTCACGCTTTCGGAGAAGATGGCTTTGGATCTCCATCTTGACCTGGATGGTATTGAGCCGGTTTTTGTCACCCTTGCCGATGGAAAGAATGTCCCGGCTAAACCTGTTCTTTTGAAGTCAGTCCAGGTCGGGGAGGCAAGAGCGGAAAACGTTCAGGCCGTTGTGCTGGGACAACATCTTGATGGCCAAATTGACGGGCTTCTCGGGATGTCGTTTTTGCGTCACTTTCTGGTCCAGATAAGCAGCAAGGAAGGAAAGCTTTTTCTTTATTCCTTTGATCCGGAGAAAAGAGCATCTGATTAACCCGTATTTTCAAGAATAAAATGAAATATGCGGTCTAAGGCACGGCTTTCGTGACTTCTTCGCCTATCGCCCGGGAAAGATTTTCTGCAATGATTTCCAGACCTTTTTCGCTGGGATGTGCTCTGTCAAGAAAGACCTCATCAGGAAAGTCATTTTCGAAAAGACGATGGATGTTGATAAAAACCACATTTTTATCAGCTTTCAGACAGATGTCTTCAAGAACACTTTCGTAGTCTTTAGGGACAATCTGGCTGAAGGGATCTTTTTGAATAGATGTTTCAATAAGATGAACGCCCTGGGACGCATTCCCAAGCATGAGGCTGGCCCTTCCTGCCCAGAAAAAGGCTTGATAGTTGTCCTCGTCAATTTTTATCGCTTCTTCAAAAAAACGCATGGCCTCAGAATAATTTTTTTTCTTGTGAAGCTTCAGCCCTTCGTAAGTGAGGTCAAGGGATTTTGAATCAATAAAAATTTCTCCAGATGTGTTGGGAGGAAAAATGATATTCCTCGGCATGGAAAGGACAATAATGCGGGACGAGCGGGAACAGCTGTCGATTATATAAAGGATATTTTCTGAAAAGTCTGCAAGCGGGACCTTGGGCTTTAAATCATCTTTTTTCATTGAAGGTTTTAAGTGTCCTGGAGACCTGTAAAGAAAAAGGTCTGAGATAAGCTGGTAGAAATAAAGATGGTAAAAGGGCCTCTTAAATAAACTCAGAAATGTTCTTTTTCTGTAATCTTCCAGAAGGGTCCGGGGAGCGTGTTCATACTCGTTGTTAGAAAGACATACAATCACCCAGTCCGGATGAAAGCGGGACAGGTTTTTATCGACAAAGATCCTGCCGTGAAGGCTCGTATAGCCAGGAACAGCGGTGTTGAGCATATCGATGCTTTTTTCCGGGAATTTATTTTGAAGATCTTTAAGCACAAGAGAAGGATAGGTCTTCTCCTGATCGATACCCCAGCCGAACGTTGTCGAATCTCCAATGAAAAGAAGGCGGAGCGATGCATCGTCAAGAGGCTCAGGGCATCTCATGCCCAAGGAATTTGTCCTGACCTTGACTCCGCAGAAAACCACATCTCTTCCGGGTCTCAGCTTCCACCCCAGATCATAATCTTTCTGGAAAAGCCTGAATGACGAAGGGTCATTATGGAACTTTATCATTCGAAAAGACATGGCATCGGGATAGAAAACCCTGCACAGGATTTCAAGAGCAACTAAGAATACACCAAAGATAAGCAGGGTAAAAATGAGGTTTTTGAGAAATGTTTTATTCATCTTTATCCCTTTCAGCTGTATTGTATTTTTCCAAAAGCATAATATCTTCCGGCTTTAAAAGCTCTTTTTTTCTTTTTAATACAATCGAGTAGTTTTGAACCATTTCGTCAAAGTTTTTCATCTCAGCATTGATTCTGGCCAGCATGTAATAGGCGTATGTGTAATCCGGATTGACTTGGATAAGGGTCTGGAGTATCCCTCTGGCTTGAGAAAATTCGCCATTTTGAAAAAAGACGGCTCCCATATTATAAAGGACATAGGAAAACTCTTTAGTGTGAAGTTCTTCACGTGAAAAAGTCGGGAACGGATTTAATCTGCCTTCAACTTCTATAACATGAAAACTGAAAAGGGAAACAGCTGCAATCAGGGTTAAAGTCAGAAGAAGTCTTTTTATTTGAAGATTTCGCATGTATTGCAGAAGAACAATAAAGCCTCTTGCCGCATAAAGGATAGCAATCGGCCATATGAGTATACGGTACCGGGAAAGAACGTAAAAAAGGATCACAGAGATAGCATAGACAAAGAAAACGGAGATGAGAAAAATCTCTTCCAGCCTTCTTTTTTTCAGGGATGATATACAGCCTACAAGAGAGAGAGGGAAAAGTATCCCAAAGCTTATAGGAAAAAGATAGAGAAGAGGAGCAAAGAACGACCTTTCAAAATAGAAGTTCCTGTTATTGGGGATTTCGTAATCGTTGAAAAAAAGCCAGGTTTTTATCATGAGAAGACGAAGAAAACGCTTTTTATCTTCCTGGATAGATTGAAGGGCTTTTTTTATCCAGTAAGACCCAGGCTGATGGGTTCCTGTTTGCTCTTTTGCTGCTTCAGTAAAAGTTTTTTCCTGGTAAAACGGATTGCTTTCTATGCCGCTTACAGATGTGTATCGGCCATAAGAAGCCGGATTGTTACCGATGTAAAAGTTGTGCCCTGCCTGAGAGGAGGTGATCGTAAGCGAGCCTGATTTCATGCTGTTAAAGACAGCAAAAGGAGAAAGGATTGCGCTAAAAACTAAAAGAAAAAGAAAAGCTGAAATAAGTTTTTTCTGAAGTTTAACCGGGATAAGGAAGAAGCACAGCAAAGTTGGGACGATTAAAATAACCGCATTCTCACGCAAAAGGGAAAGGATGGAGAGAAATAAGGCAGAAAGGACCAGAAAGCAAATTTTTTTGCATCGGAAAAAGAGGACTACAAAATAAAGAAATCCGGTGAAAAAGAAAAGGCTGATAGAGATTTTAAGGATCAGCCCCTGCGTGAAGTAGAGAAGCCCGGAAAAAATCATGAGACTTGCTGAAAAAAGAGCTGTTTTTTTATCAAAGAGAACCAAAGCTAAACGAAAAAGGAGAAAGAGCGTCAGAAGACCAAAAAGAACGTTCAGCATTTTAAGGAAAAAAAGTGAAAATCCGAAAAGAGAAAACATCCCTGCAATCAGGAAAGGATAGAGAGGAGCCTGATAGAAAGGCCTGTCCGGAAGGCCATCTTTTAAAAGAAGCATCGCTCCCTGCACATAGCTTTTTTCATCCAGTATGAGGGATGAAGAAAAAAAAGAGGAATTAAGATCGAAAATGATGAAAAGAGAAAAGATAAGATAGAAAATCTCTATAAAAGAAATAAATAAAATATTTTTTTTATTCATGTAGAGAATTTGCTTTTTCATCTATTTGAAATAATAAAATCGAGTATCCGATATGACCGCAGGGCTTGTGGGCATGCAGCCATCGGTAATG